>JAXMMN010000522.1:0-1992 GCA_034366485.1 Bdellovibrionales bacterium | reverse complement strand
AAACGGACGCTGCGTTCAGCAAAGCCGAAAGCAATGCGAATGCGAAAGCGATGAATTTGAAGAATCAGAACCTTGAGCAGGATCTTTCTTCTGCGAACGCCACGGTGGAAACGCAAGCTGCGATGGAAGCGGCCCGTCGGCAGTTTACTTCTTCGGAAGCCGAAGCCTATCAACAAGGTAAGAATCTGGTCATTCGCTTGAAGCAAATGGGCTTCGCAACAGGCCGAAATGAGCTTTCGGACGCTTCTCTAGCGGTCCTTGCGAAAGTTTCTAACGTTGCAAAAACAATGAATGCTTCTGAGATCAAGGTCGAAGGACACACGGATTCTACGGGCAGCGAAACGCAGAATAAGATGCTTTCGGAAAAACGAGCTGCGACAGTGGCTTCGTACTTCAAGGCAAACGGATTTGATGATGTGACCTCGGAAGGTCATGGCTTTAAAAAGCCGATTGCGACGAACAAGTCTAAAGAAGGACGCGCGCAGAATCGTCGAGTCGACATCATTCTCACGCCCAGCGCGGTTACGAACTAAAGTAACACAGGACGATATCACGACGTGGCCACAAGAACTCTTGTGGTCTTTTTTTTGGCTCCTCGCTTATTAACAAAAGGTGGTTTGTATGATTTGGGTTTTAATTATCGGTTTAATGGTCGGCATCGTTGCCAAGTTTATTATGCCAGGGTCGAATCCCGGCGGAATTATTATGACGATGATTCTTGGGATTGCCGGAGCCATGCTTGCGAACTGGGCCGGTGGAGCGTTCGGCGTTTACAATAGTGGAGAGCCGGTCGGATTTATTGCCGCGGTTCTGGGTGCCATGGTGATCTTGTTTTTGTACCAGGCGTTTTCTCGGGGCCGATCAGCGCGCTAAAGGGTTACTTTGCCATTTGGGCTTGCTGGAGAAAGTACTCTTTCATTTTTGATTCAGTTTCAAGTTCGGCGCATTTTTGAAATGCGCGCATCGCGAGCTGCGAATTGCCAAGTTTTTTGTAAACAGCCCCCAGGCAGCCCCAAGCTCTCAAAAAATTTGGCGATTGGCGTACGCAAATTTCGAGATGCGGGATCGCCATTTGCGGTTGTTCATCGGTCCAGAACAGATGGGTTCCCAGCAGAAAATGGGCGTGGGTATTTCCGGGAGAGCGTCGAATGAGGTTTTTCAGTTGAACTTCGCCCGTGTCGTTATGACCCTTTTTTAAGTAGGTCTTTATCTCCATCAGTTCCAAATAATCCATAACGTCTTGGTTGGAAGGATCAAGGAGGTGCGCTTCGGAAAGTACACCTTTGGTGAGGCTTGAAGGACCCTCTGTATCAATTAAGATTTTCGCAAATAACATCAGAAACCCGATATCTTTTTTTGATGCGGGATCTTCGGTGTAGAGTTTTTTTGCGAGCACTAAAGCTAAATCAAGGCGGCCTTTTTCGTAGAGTTGCGCGATCGACTTTTCTTGTAGGGAATTGCCGTCGCTGGAAGATGTCATCAACGTTTTGCAGAATGGGCAGATTCCGACCGAGGGCCCACTCGTTGCGCCACAGCCAGAGCAAACTTGTTCAAAGCTCATCTAAACTCTCTTTCCGCAGCTAGCGCAAAATCTGGAATCTGCTTGCAGTGGTTTTCCACATCCGTTGCAGAAGGACTTAGACTCCAATGCGGCCAGCTTTTCTTTTTCGTGATAGTCGGAACCAAGAAGGCCTTTTCCAAGCATCATTCCCATCATCATTTGAAGTGGGTCATTGCTTTGTCCGTCGTTCTTTTGGCCTAAACTTGTTGCGGCTTTGTAGATTAAGTATTCTTTTTGAGAACCAATAATTTTTATGGCGGTTTTGGCTTCCATTGCCTCCAGGACTTCCTTCGATGGCAGTGCCGAGAGCATTTGGATTTTTTGGACACTGAGGCCATATTCGTCAATTTCTCTTCTAAGCTTGGTCTCTAGCATCTGTGAAAGGTGATTGTAGGACATTGCTAGATCTTCGAGGGTTTTAACTTCTTGAA
>JAXMMN010000521.1:0-8049 GCA_034366485.1 Bdellovibrionales bacterium | reverse complement strand
CATGGCGTTCGATTTGCTCCTTCTCCGACAGGCGCGTTTCATGTTGGCAATCTGCGAACTGCTTGGCTGTCATGGAAAATTGCAGAGCAATTAGAGCAAACCTGGGTCGTTAGAATCGAAGACATCGACAAAGCGCGAGTCAAAGAAGAATCGTGGACCGATCCCAACATTGGTCAGCTCGCAGATTTGCACAAGCTAAGTCTTTTCCCTGATCAGTTGGTGCGCCAATCCGAGCATTACACACGTCATGAGAAGCTTTTTAGAAAAGCGATCGCGGAGGACAGGGTCTACCCCTGCGACTGTTCTCGAAGCGACGTAAAGACGGCCCTCGCTGGTTTCGCAAGCGCTCCGCATGAAAGAGAACCTCAGTACTCTGGTCATTGTCGAAATGCCGATAAAACTCGAACGCTAAATCCAGTCGAGACAATCGCCTGGCGCTGGAAGGCCGATGACCCAAGCGGACACTTTGATGCCGTGATCGCCCGTACCCGACTGGATGGGAGTGAGTTTCAACCCGGATATCATTTTGCGTGTGCGGTTGACGATGCCGACGGCGCCTATCGATTCCTCGTACGCGCATGGGATCTTGCGCCAGCAGAGGAAATTCAAAAACAAATTCGGCGCTGGGTGTCCCCTCAAAAATCGGCGCGTGTATTTCATTGTGCTTTAGTGACACAAGAAAATGGAAATCGTCTCGAAAAACGAACAAAGGGTGTCACGCTCGCAGAATTGAAGCTTGCTGGAATTGCACCAACTGACCTCATCGAGAAATTCGCGGCCTCAGCGAACATGCAGAAAATTGTCGATGACATCCTTGCCTGGGAAAAAACTGAGGCTGGCCAGGCAAATGCCCTGTTGGGCGAGGTCCATAAGACCATCGCCCTTTCCGAACTTTCAATTCGAATCTAGTTGGCTTCCAACCACTCCGACAGAGTCAGTCGTTTTGATTTTACCGTGCCCGTAAGGCCCGATTTGGGATCTGGAATGTATCCGTAAGCAGGGATACCACGGATTGTGTGCCATTCATTTTTCTCTCGGAACGAGGCCATCAGTTCTGGGGCCTGATCCAAGCCGAAGATCGTTATTCCTATCGGACCAGGCAAGCGAACATGGCCCCAGACCATTTGCTTCGCCACAAACGTGGCCTTTAAGTCGAACCGCTCCACTAGACGAAGAAGTGCCGCTGGTGCATCGTAATGTTCCAGCCAGCGACGATCAAACCAACTTGTGCAGGCCGCCGCGCAACTTTCCTCAGCCAAAGTAAATTTATTCGAATCAAACTCAGGCGCAATTGGTTCGCCCTGTTTAACGCCAGCACCGCGACTGTGCTTGGCAATGACTTCATGGCGCTGCCTAGTTTTGATGAAATCCAAAATCGCTTTTTGTTCGGCAACTGTGATCGGCAAAGTGAGCTCTGTCAGAGCGCTGCTTTCAAAGCGTGATGGCTGGAACCGACCGTCGTTTAAATCTCGGATGTCGCGGAAAGAGAAATAGTGTTTTCCAATACGCAGCGAGGCAGTCCCAGGACTATTTGACGGATGATCATCTAAAACGAGTCCGACTGTGTCTTTACCAACTTGGTTCATCCACGTGTTGAACTTTACCGTTGGGAGGCCCGTTACAATGAACTCGCCCTTCGCCGGAAAGCGCCCGAGAGCAGACTGCCGTCCCGCCGGCGTCAGTGCCCAGCGAGTCACATAGGAAGTGTCCTCAAGTCCCATACGCATAAGCGCTTTTGTGTAGTCCAATTTCACTTGGTGAAAGTCGACGTCGGCAAAAATCGGAGCGGATTCTTCCGCGACGGTTTTGAACTGTTGTTCACAGCGAGTGGCTGATTGTGCGTCAAGAACCGCAACAAGCGTCAATACAAGGATCGCTAAAAAGAACTTTACCTTCATCGCGCACCTCTTCTTCCGGCAGCGGCCGGCCCACTTCCAAATTGAACAGTTACAAACATGGCCTCACATCTTTCCGCCACAGGAAGGCGCCGCAATTCGGCTGCCGTCCGCACCGGTGCGGCGCTTTCCGCCGGCACACGCGCCGTCGATCGCGAAGCTGAAGTAGAAACTTTCGACCGGCCATCAAGCATCGATCCCAGCTCCACAGCATCAACTGCATAGCGACCAAGGCGTTGCGCCGCGCGACGTCCTTCGCTGGTTTCCGGCGCTTCGAGAAGTGCGAAGCCTATGACTGGATCCGGGCTAGCAGCCGTGGTCTTGGGCGTTCGGGCTTCAATCACTAAAGTTCCGTCGATCATTTTATAGAGATAATAAAAGGCGACCGTCGATAGCGAACGTCTCAGTGGTGAAACGCGGCTTTCACCCTTCAAGCGAACCCACTCTGCAGCGAGCATCTCTTGAAGACGTGTATTGTTTTGCTGAGCTTCGAAGGCGCCTAGGGCCTCTGGAGAAAGCTGTGCCAGCTTGGCGCGCCACTCTCCTAAAATTTTGTTGAGTCCCTTGTCCTGGCCAAAACCAAAGTCGGCTTCAGCTAAGCGAAGGCCGGTGAGCTTTTCTGCTTCTTGAGCTGCAATCTGGTCAAAGAGCTTTTGAATTCCGTCTTTGTCCATTCTTGCGCGAGGATCGATTTCATTGATGGCGCGAAGAAGGTACGCAGCCAAGGTTTCAAAGCCATTCACATTTCGAATCAGTTTGTAATACCAGCTTCCCAAAAATGCGACGCCTTCAGCCCCCAAACCCAAGGCGTTCGAGAACTTTCCCCAAGTGAAGGGATCATTGAAATGAGCAAACCTTGCGAGCTTGCGATTCTGTCGAAGAGCCAGTTCCGTGTCGAAGCGGAAACCATCGTTGTCTTTGAACATGACTTCACCAGTTGGGAGCCAGCCGCCACCTGTCTTTTTTAAGCGGTAGTAAAAGTTCTGTGTGTGCAATTCGCCTGGAAGGCCTTCGACAAGCCCCATGCCTAAGTAGCTGCGAAGAAGTGGACGAATGATTCTCTCTTGAACAAAATCAAGAGGCCTTTCGCCAGCCAGCGCTGCCATGTCCTTTATGTTCAAACCTTCGACAGCGTTTGCACCTGTGTTTTGCAGAATAAATGCTGGGATCCAACGGTAACCACGCCCAGGATTCATTAATTCTGGTGCCACTTCGCGGAAGATGGTCGACGCGATTTTCCCTTTTGGCTGCATGGCCGCCGGCTCGAGCATAAATTGAACGCCGTACTTCTTCATCTGTTCGCCCGGAACAGATTCGATGGCTTCACTCATGATAATCGCGCGTCGCGCTTTTTTGTCGGTATTGATTCTCACCGAACCGTCGATCTCTTTGTGAATCGAAACTTTCACCCAGTGAACTTCCGTGGGCTTCTCTGCATCCATCACAATCAAGGATCTTGGGCTCGAGGTTGTCATTGCGTCGTAGTGGTAAACGATGCCGAACTTTTCAATGAGATCTGCATAGGCACTGACATAGTTCGGGTGAATGAAAAAGCGATTGTACTTGCGACCACCTTTTTCAAACTGAACGAGCGATTTCGTTTCAGCCGATGCGTAGTCAGAAAGATGCGAAAACTCCATCTCGGAGACCGGGATCGGAATATAGGGAACTTTGAACGTCGTGAATTCTGCCGGCGCAAAAACACCAAGGCTCTTGAGATCGTTGGATTCCTGCGCGTGGAGGTTGGCAGCTTTCTCAAGGTGCATGACGTCCGCAAGCGCTTTGGGCATTCGACGCATCAAGCTTTCTGGAGACGAAACATCCGTTGCAACGACGGTCGCTTCGGCATTGATCGGTCCAGAAAGTATTTGGTGTCGTCCAACTTTGCCCTTGGAAACAGGCTCTTCTCGAGTTTTGAAATATCGAATTTCAATTTCACGTTCAGGTGGTTGATCCATCCCGATTGGCAGCAACCATCTTAGGCCAGCACGATCTCGCACGAGGTGCATGCCCTCTGGAATTTCAACTGCTCCCGATTTTGGAACTTGTCGTGGTGAATCTTTTTCTGCATTCACTGCTGGCGCACCAGCAATCAGCGCAAAGGCCAAGGCGACGACAATCAAAAAGATTGCCAGATTCGCTATTCGTCGCATGCATCCCCCCCAGAACTGCAAACAATCAGAATCGAAGTTCGGGGTTTAGCGTGCTCACTTTGGAACCGCGATCAGTGTCCAACTGACTCGCAGCGCAATGTAAATTTGAATATGGAGCATGAAAGAATGTTGGTGAAGATGACAAAGAATCGAAGCGAAGTATTGAAAAGGTTCATCACTGACCGCTGCTCCAACTAATGCGTTGCACAAGTATTGGCGATAGAATCTCGCAAAACCGGAATCTCCTCTGTTAGCCTTGGACCGAGGAGTACATATGTCGAAACAACTATTTGCACTACTAACTACTCAGCGATCTGCGGTCCTTCTTGCACTCACTGTTTTGTTCACAGTCACGAGTCCGACAACTGAAGCGCTGGCTTCGGCGGCTCAAACAGGTTTCAAAAATGGAAACAAGTTCGAGTATAAATCAGCCGTTGGTGACGTTTCAGTTCATTGTCCAAATACTGGCGGAAGCCTTCCCGGTGGTCCAAGCGGTCCAACATTTGCGAACTACCGTTGTTACGGTTACTCACTCACTCCAGGCGATGCTGATTATTTTGTTGGACCGAAAGTAAACGCCGACGAAGTCGAACTTATCGCAGTCCGAGCAGACGGCAGCAAGCGATCGAAAACAGGCGAGTACGAATCAGCCAAAGGCCAATCTAAGGACACTTTCAATCTTTGGATCGAAACCCTGTTTCAAAAGCCGCTGTTAAAAATGGGACGCAATGATGTGACCTGGAACTTGAAACGCGGAGGCCGCACCGTTCAAACTGGTTCGTTCATCGCAGAAGTTTTCGATCGCGGCGACTTGCGCTGCCCGGCCGCTTCGGAAACTTCGTGGGATCCAAGCGACTGTCAAAATTCGGGTCGTATCTGTAGTGATTACTTCTTCCGTTACGGAAATCAGTGCCGCTAATTTTCGCCGCTAGATTTCCTCTAGCGGTTAGCGCGACCTGTTCTCAATCGGCAGCGCCCTAGCTGCCGTTTTAACCTGACTCCACAACCAATTACGGTTTTTTTGATTCAGTGGCCGCCGGTTTGTCCGACGACTTCTCAGAACTTTTCTCGTTACTACTTTCAGCGGCTGCAGCCGTGCCGCCAAATTTTTCCATGACCTTCCAAGCCTTGATGTAGTTGTAAGCCTGGAGGACTTGAAAATCCTCGTGCAGCAGTTTGTCTCTTGGCGACATATTGGTTTTCTTCGTCGCGTCCTGCTTGTACCAGAACGACATCGAATCTGAAGAGTCCGACTTCTTGCCTTCTTTTGATTCTTTTTCTTTATCGCCAAGCAAATGGCCGCCTAGATCTTGTTCACGACGAACTTCACGACGGATGATGGCTTTTTTGAACTGCTCCGGATCAACATCTTCAACCACAACATCCGGCTTTACGCCTTCTGACTGAATCGATCTGCCGCTTGGCGTGTAATACCTAGCAACCGTCAATTTCAATCCCGATCCGTCGCCAAGCTTAACAACCGATTGGACGCTGCCTTTGCCAAAGGTGCGCTGACCCATGATAAGTGCTCTCTTATTGTCCTGAAGTGCTCCAGCAAGAATCTCTGAAGCGCTCGCCGAGTACTCATTCACAAGTACGACAATTGGAAATCCACTGTAAGTCCCGTCACGTTTCGCGTAGATAACTTCTTTTTCCTTCTTGTTGCGACCGATCGTGCTGACAATCGCCCCTTCTTCTAAAAACAAGTCGCTGATCTTCACGGCTTGATCCAAAAGTCCGCCTGGGTTTCGTCGAAGGTCAATGACAAGGCCGCGAATCGTCTTGGGCTTCTTCATGACCTCTTTCAGCGCTTTTTCAAAATCAGCCGCCGAATTTTCGATAAAGCTTGTCAGACGAATATAGCCAAACCCTTCATCCAATTCTGTGTACTTTACCGATTTCAACTTCACTGTGCCGCGAGCCACTGTAAACTCTTTGGGCTTTTCGAAACCTTCCCGAAAGATTCCCATTCGCACTTTAGAACCCTTCTTGCCGCGCATCCGTTGTGCCGCTTCCGCAAGACTCAGCCCCTTGGTTGACTCACCATTGATCTCGACAATTTTGTCTCCGGCTTGAATTCCGGCTTCCCATGCTGGTGTGTCCTCGATCGGCGAGATCACCGTCAGTACATCGTTTTGCAGAGTGATTTCAATTCCAAGACCGCCAAATTCTCCAGTGGTCTCGCTCTCGAACTCTTTGTAAACTTCGGGGGGCAAAAAATTTGTGTGCGGATCAAGCTCTTGCAGCATTCCCTTCACGCCACCATAGATGAGCTTCGTCATGTCCACTTCTTCGACGTAGTACTGCTGTACCAGGTTCAGAACCTTTGTGAAGATCTGCAGATCAGCATAGCGTTCTTTTGCGTAGGCAAGTGTGCTGCTTGCGGAGATCGCACCCAGTGTAAAACCCGCCAACCCGATCGAAGACAAGAATGCGACCGTTATGACCCCGCGTGCGGCCTTGTTAAACTTTACCATGTAGCATCTCCCTGTTGCGCATCTGCTTTCTGAGCTGCGAGCTTACGTTCTAAAACTTTTCTTACCTGTCCAGTCTGAATAGCACTCTGACGAGAAATCCAATGGGCCGGATTTTCAGGTTCAGAGAAGTGTCGAAACTCGAAGTAAAGCTGCCCCTGGGAGGTCGCGAGCTTTTGTCCGCGACGAACTCGATCACCTGTTGTGGCTTCAGTAACAGCAAGTCCCGCATAAACCGAGTAGTAATGATCGTCGTGATCCACGATCACGGTGTTTCCATATCCAGAAAGTGAGCCACGAAAAACAACGGTGCCGTCATCTGTGCTGACAACCGACGTCCCGTCAGCGAGATCAATAAGCCAACCTTTGTGAAGAATTTTGAATTGATGTTTTTTATCGACATGAAGTCCAAACTCTCGTGAGATCTGACCCGCGACGACAGGAGCAAGCAAAGTTCCTTTTTTCTCGTAGATCGAAGGTTTTAAAAGCTGGGCAATTTCATCATCCCCAACATTGACCGTTTGACGAAGTCGACGGATTTCAGAAATTCGCTTTCGCGTTTCGCTATCAATTCGATTCGCAAGCATCGACTTAGCCTGATGCTCTTGAGCCAATAGACCCTCTTGCTTTTGAATTCGTTTTTCAACCAACAAAAGTCTTTCAACTTGTCCCCGCAGCTTTTTTCGTTGCTGACTGAGTGTCGTCAAATTTGTTCGATAGGCTCGAATCAGTTGGAAGTCTCGATCTGAGATAATTTTCAAATTTCGCAACGTCGAATCAAATTCGAATGCATTTGACGTAGAGAAGACGGCGCCAAAATATGACTCGCCTGAAATTTTGTAGAGGGCACGTAAACGAACTTTCAAACTTTGACGCTGCTTTGCGATCTGGACCTCAAGTGTCTTAATCTCCGAGGCCACCGTCGCGACCGCGTCTTGGCTTTGCAGGAGATCATCCGTGAGCTTGCCCTTGCGCGATGAAATTTTCTTCATCCGTTGGTTGATCGCATAAAGAGATCCTAAAAGCTTTCGCTTTTCGGCCTCAGCTTCGTTGATCACCTCTCGATTTTCGCGAAGCTTCTGCGCAAGTCCCGAACCCTCTGCACTCACGATCGCGGGAACGTCCGTCACACTCGCCTGTGTTCGATTACACAAAGCGGTTACACCGATCGCAATTACCACCGCGCAAAAGATATGAGTTTTTAGAGGAGTGCCCGGGAAAACTGCCTTCATCCAACGGATCCCTTCGCTACGATTCCGTTAGCGGAGGACTTTCTTGCAGCTGCCCAACCGTCGTTCATCGAGCGAACGGTCATGAAGGCTCCCAAAGCCCCGAGAGTCGCAGCCAAGAAAACTATCGAGATCGCTTCGATCACACTGAAATATCGGAACTCTTGCGCGATTCGAGCGAATGCGAGGCTCTTTTTCATGACTGACATCTGCCAGCTAAAAATCGCTCCGTTCAAGGTCAACGCGAACAAGATTGCCACTGTTGAAAGCATTGCGCCCTCGGCGATGTAAGGCTTTC
>JAXMMN010000520.1:0-3659 GCA_034366485.1 Bdellovibrionales bacterium | reverse complement strand
TTGCACCTGGCACAAGAACCGAATACAGCAACAGCGGCTACGTGATTTTAGGATATGTCGCCGAACAAGCGCTGAAGAGCGACTGGGAAACATTGGTTCAGAACAGAATTTTTGCGCCACTCAAAATGAAATCCTGCGGCTTTGGCCCGGCTGGCACGAAGGGCGCTGAATCACCCGATCAACCCTGGGGGCACCGCCTTGAAGATTCGAGCGGTTCAGTTGTAGCCGTTCCGCCCTCACTGCAAGCAGACAACCCTCCGGCGTTTGGACCTGCTGGCACTGTCCATTGTTCTGCAGACGACTGGATAAAATTTTTGCGACTTTTCATCGATGGACAAGATGAACGCAGAAGCCGCGCTTTGATTGTTCGAAAGGAAACTTTCGACCATTTGGCAGGTAGTGCGCAAAATGGTTTTACATTTTCAACGATCATGAAAATCGACCGCCGGTCATGGGCACAAGGTCCGGTTTACACAATGGCCGGCAACAACACGATGAACTTTTCCCAAGCTGTCGTTGCGCCTAAGCGAAGCCTCGTGATCACCGTCAATACCAATGCCGGGCATCGCGATGCCGAGATCGGTGTTGGAAAAATCTTAAAGTTAATCACCGACAACCTCTCCGAGAATTGAGATCAACGCCATGAGCATGAAACTCGTCCCTGTTTCGAGCACCCAAAATGACGTTTTCAAAGCGCTCCTAAAGTCGTCCGACGGAAAAGGAGATTTTGTACTTGTCCATGGCCTCAAGCTTATCGATGAAGTCTTAAGATCAAAGTCACTTGCACCAAAAACAATCGTCGCGCGTTCTGGATTTTCTCTCGAGAAATCTGATCTCGCGCGCGATGTCTTTTCACGACGTTTCGAACAGCCGGTCTCTCGCCTTCTCTTAGATGATGCGTTGTTCGATCAACTCGATCCAGTGGGTGTGCCCGACGCTTTGGCCGCCTTCGAACGGCCTCTCATTTCAAAGTACGACTTCAAAAATCCAGCGCCAGGACCAAGCCTGATGGCGGCGACGCAAAACCCGGCAAACCTTGGAGCCCTTATTCGCTCTGCTGCCGCTTTCGGAATTGAAAATGTCATTTGCCTGAAAGAGGCTGCTCATCCGCTTCATCCAAAAACTGTTCGTGGTTCCATGGGACATGTACTTGATCTTAAGATTTTTCAAGGCCCCTCCATTCACGATCTCGGTGGCTTCGAAGCGGGCTCACAACCAAATGGCCTTTTCTCGCGGCTCGTGACTTTAGATTTGGAAGGCAAACCGTTGCAAAACTTCAAGTGGCCAACAGATCCTATTATTCTTATTGGCGAAGAGGGGCGCGGCGTACCAAAGGGCTTCAAAGGTGCACGGCTTCAAATCCCTCACCTAAAATCTGTGGATTCGCTCAATGCCGGCGTGAGCGGCGGAATTGCGCTTTACGATTTTTACTTGAAGAACCCATCTTCGAAAACATGACGAACCCAAACGAGCTAATAAAAGTAGCGAAGCCCAATTGTCGCCTCATCAAGCTGTGCACTTTGGTCTTCAGCTAAAATTTTAACGGCCTCTAGGCTCAATGCAAAGTCATTCGCTATTCGACCTTGAATCTGAAAGCGCAGTCGCCCGCTCGCTTCCAGCGGCCAAGTTGCATACTGATAGCTGCCCTCAAAAGAGGAAATCAAATTCTCTGTCCAAATCGTTCGAAGCCGCAGCTGCGGACCGATCCCGGCCATAACTCCATTCAATCGTCCCAATCTCGCCTGCCCGTAGCTCTCTGGCGAACCACCCTCGGAGGCTAACTGAAGATGTCCGCTGATGGTCGTCGACTTATGAAGACGATAGGTCTGACCAAAGCTTCCAGCAATCACAAGATTCGAACAGCTAGATCCACACATAGAAAATGACGTGCGGTCATAGCCAAAGCGAAATTGCCAACTGACCTTCGGATCCTCTGGGCGAGTTTCTGCAAGCGACACGACCTCAAAAAGTATCAGACGTTCAAGCTTCACATCTCTCATCTGAAAAGCGAGGTCAAAAAACCGAATTTCAGAATCTCGAGGATACCCCGAAATCGGATCTTCCAAACCATGCAGTGCAAATCGATATTCCAAAACCCCATCAACGAAGTTGTTCGCAGCATTGTCGTGCCGCGATCTCAGCGATAGTCCAATGCGTCTCGAATCGTGAGCCAAATGCGGTGCTTCTAACTCTGGGCGCGGAGCAGGCCGAAGCTGTGGTCCAACTGCCAACTTTGCTCTCTCTAACAAGAGCCTGTCTTTTAAAATTTTCTCCGGTGTTGGTTCTGGATGCTTGGCTGTGATCGTGAGCTTTTCAAACGCCATGTAGTCCAAGAAATCAAAACCGACTTCCAAAACCTTGGCTCTTTCTTCTACGGTGGAAAGTGCTTTCAACGCATCGAAGTCGGCATTCTGAACGAGGCGAAAGAAAATGGATTTTTCGACCGGCGAAAGCTGATCGCGAGAGGAAAAATACGTCGTGCTTGCGCTTGGCCGAAAATGAATGCCGGTCACGAAGCCAGGCACGTCGGTCACAGCCTTCAACGTATCCACAGGAATAATCCACTTTTTCAAATTTCGTCGCAAATCTAAGGCAGGATCAGCGGCATCCAACATTGAAAGCATGTGGTAAGAACAGTTTTCCGTCAGGTACCAGTAGTTGATTTTCGTTGGTGCAAGTTCCCATATCAGAGCGACGAGAAAATCGACGGCCGCTTGATCAAGCTTCAAATCGTAGGACCATAAATCTCGAGACTCAAAATCATTGTATTCGCGCACTTTATGGAAATAAGGAACCGCCGTGAAGACACCTTCGAAAAAACCAAAGAGCCCAGCAAACGTGTAAAGAAGCGGATTGGAAGTCGTCGGATTGGCCGCATAGTTAATGCCGTAATCCAATAGCTCTTGTTGATCTCTTTTTCCAGGCTCCGATTTATTCAAGCGCAAAAGCGTGTGACCGAAGCTCGACGCAGGGTTGTTGACGTAGTAGCTGGAAAAAACCATGCTCACAGATTTCGCTGCGACTCTGGATTTAAATTCTTCAAATGCCGGGCAAAGATACTCGGGCCAATTTTGCCGATGCGAAAATTTCGACTTTAGCCACTGCCACCTAGCTGGATAGCGACATTGCACCGTCATTTTTTCTATCCCAAGCGACGAACCTTCGAAGACCCTGAAAATAAACGCTTCTAACTCTTTTTGCGGATTTCTCGAGCCTTCTGGCGAAAGAAAAAACGACGGATCGTCGATTTGACTCTGGTTCGATTCGAACAACGTCTCGTTGTAAAAAAGAATCCGCTGCCACTGGCGATCACTTGCCAATCGAAGCTCTCGAGACTTTTGAATGACTTCATCGCGAGTCTGTTCACGAATCTTTAGGTCCACGAGCGGCTGTTTAACTTCGACGGGAATATTTACGCTAGAGGCACTAAATTTTGACCATCCTTCAGGTTCTGACCGTGCGATTTCAGGCCAAAAAAGACAGGCAAAGGGAAAGGCACAGAGAAATGTGAAAAATGCTTTAGTAAATGTCACCGAAGCCAAGCTAGCAGCTGGACTTCGGTGATTGCAAGACTTCAGAACTAGATCTGGCAACGAACGATCAGCGCGTTTGCAACGGCTGAATCGTTATTGAGCGAGAAAATAGATTCGAAATTCGAT
>JAXMMN010000519.1:0-1139 GCA_034366485.1 Bdellovibrionales bacterium | reverse complement strand
CTTTGCCGCCGTGAGGCTTCTTGAGCGCGGAATCCCTAGCGTTATTTTAGAGCGCGGTTCGGTTGGCGAAAAGCGCATTTTGAAAATCAATCGGTTCTGGAGATTTGGCGAACTTGATCCCAATAACAACGTTTGTATGGGAGAAGGTGGCGCAGGTCTTTATTCCGATGGGAAATTGATCACGCGAATCAAGTCGCCACATATTCCCTACGTGATGGATCGTCTTGTGCGCTTTGGTGCTCCGGAAGAAATTCGCTGGCTTTCGAACCCACACGTGGGGTCGGACAAAATTCGCCGCGTGATTCCGAAGCTTCGCGCCTTTTTGTTGGCTGGTGGCTGCGAAATGCACTTCGACACGCCGATGAAGGAACTGATCACGGAAGCGGCCGCAGGCAGTAAGACCAGCGACGGGACGGCTGAACAAGTCGCGCGCTCCGCCCGAGTGATTGGGGTTCGTACCACCACCGGAAAAGAATTTTTCTCGGATCACGTGGTACTTGCGACCGGGCATTCGGCGGAAGACATCCTGCACACTCTTCACGACCAAGGTGTTCACATGGAAGGCAAAAGCTTTGCGCTTGGCCTTCGCATCGAACACCCCCAAGAGGCGATCAATAAAATTCAGTACCGGAAAGCGTGGGACCACCCGTCATTGGGTGCTGCGAACTACCGTCTAGCGGATCACGACGACAAAACTGGGATCGGTGTTTACTCGTTTTGCATGTGCCCCGGCGGCTATGTCTTATCAAGTGGCACCGAACACGGAGGCGTCGTAGCCAACGGAATGTCGAACTACAATCGCGGAAGTGCTTTTGCCAATTCCGCAATCGTCATTTCGATTGATCACCCAAAACGCTTTGGAAAAGATCTTTTCGGTGGTCTTAAGTTTCGGCGGTCGCTTGAAACTTCGGCCTACAATGCCGTTCAAGGTGCAGTTGATCGAAAAGGCCTACCAGAAAAAATGCGGCACGCGATCCCAGCACAACGAGTCGTCGATTTCTTAAGCGGAAAAGACGGCCCCGCTTTGCCAACAAGTTCACCCAGCGGTGTGCTTCCGGTGCGACTAGATAAAATCTTGCCGCCAGATTTGACAGCGCGAATGGCGCAGTCGCTGGAAGAATTTAACTCTAAGATGAAGG
>JAXMMN010000518.1:0-3319 GCA_034366485.1 Bdellovibrionales bacterium | reverse complement strand
TTCATCAGGTTGTGGCGCGCGTCGAAGGTGGGCGTCGAAAAGTCGTCGTAGATCGGGTGCACGTCGAAGCCGGCGAAGGGGTAGATCGGCGTCTCGGCCTGTGCCCGGTTTTTAAGGTCTAAGAAATTCGAAATTCGCTGGCCCTCTTTGTCTTAAATCCTCTTTGACAGAAAAAAACACCCACGATTAGCGTCGACCAGAGGGGGATCTTGGTTCCAAACCGGAACCATTGGTACTTCAAGCGATCATTTAAGTAAATCGGTATAGGTTCATCGGTATAGGTTCATCGGCAAAATTATTTTCAGGGTTACTTTTTTAGGTATCACTACAGAAATCAGGAGTTCGACAACATGGAAGTTACGACATCAACAAATACTTCAACTGGCAACGCGAGCACGGCAGTACCAAACGCAGCCACTCGCACCCCGCTCGTACCCACGAACCTCGGAATGGCTGCAACACACTCGATGCGCGTAAAAAAACGCGATGGCCGCCTGGAGCCAGTGAACGTTTTAAAGATCGTCGATCGCGTGACGCGACTTTGCGGTGGCCTAAATGAAATCGACCCCCATCGGGTGGCAATCCGCGCGATCTCGGGCCTCTATGATGGCGCGACAACAAAAGAGCTCGATGATCTCTGTGTGCAAACCGCCTCGCTTTTGATCGGCGAAGAGCCACAGTATTCGTTGCTCGCTGCCCGCCTTCTGTCGACTTACATCGACGAGGAAGTCGTTTCTCTGGGCGTTCGTAACTTCATGGAATCGATCGAGTTCGGACATTCGAAAGGTATCGTCGCAAAGAGTGTTCAAGAGTTCGTAACAAAGAATCGCGAAAAGCTTGAAGCGGCGATCAATCCCGCGCGAAACACACTCTTCGAATATTTTGGCCTACGCACGATTTACGATCGCTACCTCTTAAAAGATCCAAAGAGCCGTGCGGTCTTCGAAACTCCTCAGTATTTCTTCATGCGTGTTGCCTGTGGACTTTCGAACTCGGCTGAGGAAGCTGTTGAACTGTACGAGCTCATCTCACGGCTTGATTACATGCCATCGACGCCGACGCTCTTTAATTCGGGTACGCTTCGCCCGCAAATGTCCAGCTGCTACCTTTTGGATTCACCACAAGATGACTTGAATTCCATCTACTCTAAATACACGGACATCGCTCTTCTATCGAAGTTCGCTGGCGGTATCGGTGTGGCTTATCACCGTGTCCGTTCGCGCGGATCGTTGATCAAAGGCACCAATGGACATTCGAATGGAATCGTTCCGTGGTTGAAAACTCTCGACTCTTCTGTGGCGGCCGTTAACCAAGGCGGAAAGCGCAAAGGCGCATGCTGCGTTTATCTAGAAACTTGGCACGCGGACATTGAAGAATTCCTTGAACTTCGCGACAACACGGGCGACGAAGCGAAGCGCACGCACAACCTAAATCTAGCAAACTGGGTTCCAGATTTATTCATGGCGCGCGTGGAAAGCGACCAAATGTGGTCGCTATTTGACCCGAAACTTGTTCCGCATTTCACGGATCTCTTCGGTCAAGACTTCGAAAAAGCCTACCTCGAAGCGGAAGAAAAAGGCCTCTTCAGCCGCCAGGTCAAAGCGCGCGATCTTTATGGTCGCATGATGAAAACCTTGGCGCAAACTGGCAACGGATGGATGACGTTCAAGGACGCGTCGAATACGAAATCAAATCAAACCAAACTTCCTGGGAATGTGATTCACTTGTCGAATCTCTGCACTGAGATTCTTGAAGTGACGTCGAATAGCGAAACAGCTGTTTGTAATCTTGGCTCGGTCAACCTTGGCCGACATATCACAGAGGGCGCGTTTGACTTCGAAAAACTTACGAAAACTGTCCGCACAGCCGTGAAGTTTCTCGACCGAGTCATCGACATCAACTACTACCCGACCAAAACGGCGGGTGATTCGAACGCGAAGTGGCGCCCGGTAGGCCTTGGCGTCATGGGACTTCAAGACGCCTTCTTCCGTC
This sequence comes from Bdellovibrionales bacterium, assembly GCA_034366485.1. Taxonomy (GTDB): domain Bacteria; phylum Bdellovibrionota; class Bdellovibrionia; order Bdellovibrionales; family JAMPXM01. Next base: position 1,327 of record JAXMMN010000518.1, on the reverse strand, counting down.
TACGACTGCCGTTCGATTCAGAGGCGGCTCGCACACTTTCAAAGCGAATTCAGGAAGAAATCTACTTCTACGCCTTGGAAACAAGCTGCGAATTGGCTGAAAGATTTGGTCCTCACACGGCCTTCAAAGACACTCGCGCAGCAGAAGGTGTTTTACAGTTTGATCTCTGGGGCGTAACACCCACTGATCCAGCTCGCTGGAACGCACTCCGTGAGCGCATCATGAAACACGGCCTTCGCAACTCGCTCCTGATCGCCATTGCGCCAACCGCGACAATTGCGTCGATTGTTGGATCGTATGAATCGATCGAGCCGATGGTTTCAAACCTATTTAAGCGCGAAACCCTTTCGGGCGAGTTCCTTCAGGTCAATAAATACCTGATCGGCGAACTGAAAGCCCTCAACCTTTGGAACGATCGCATTCGCAACGAGATCAAAAAATCGGAAGGATCGATTCAATCGATTATGGATATCCCGGCAGACGTTCGAGAGATTTATCGCACGGCTTGGGAACTTCCGATGAAAGCGCTGATTGAAATGGGTGCTGATCGCGGCGCTTATATCGATCAAAGTGCGTCACTGAACTTGTTCATGGAAAGCCCGACGATCGGCAAACTTTCGTCGATGTACATGTATGCGTGGAAAAAAGGTATTAAAACCACTTATTACCTTCGCTCGCGCCCGGCGACATCGATTTCGAAAGTCACTGTGACTTCTGACAATGAACAGAACTCGGCGCAACCCAGCTCGTCTGGTCATTCGAGTGGGCTAGATGCAAGTGCTGCGATCACCGCACAGGGTACTGTCGCTTCGGCACAAAATGCCGATCAGGCAAGCCCAAAAGTTTATTCGGATTCAGAGGCCATCGCCTGTTCTTTGGAAAATCCAGAGGCATGCGAAGCTTGTACATAGATTTTAGGTATTAGTTAGAGGATTGGTGCAGACAATAAGTCTGCGCCTCGGCTTAAGGGAACGCCTGCACGCAGGAGGATGGGCATTATGTTGTTATCACCAGGATTTAATCTGACTCTTCGACCGATGAAGTATCCCGTTTTTTTCGAAATGTATAAAGACGCGATCAAGAACACGTGGACCGTTGATGAAGTCGACTTCTCAAAAGACACGAATGATCTTGCTAACAAGCTAACGCCCGCAGAGCGCCATCTTATCAGTCGATTGGTCGCATTTTTTGCGACGGGCGATTCGATTGTCGGCAATAACCTCGTATTGAATCTTTACAAACACATCAACGCGCCTGAGGCACGTCTCTATTTATCGCGCCAGCTGTACGAAGAAGCTCTCCACGTGCAGTTCTACCTCACGCTACT
>JAXMMN010000517.1:0-6002 GCA_034366485.1 Bdellovibrionales bacterium | reverse complement strand
TCTCAACAAGCGAAGCGCCAAGCGCTGACAGACAAATGGATCACGAAAATTGCTGAGTTTCACGCGAAACTCAATCCCGAACAAAAGCAAGAAGCCGCGAAACTCTTAAAGAAGTATTCGAAAAAATTTAGAGGTCAATTTGGAGACGACGACGACTCTTCGAATCGAGAATAAAGTCCTCTTGAAAGGCTAGCAGTACCGACTTCAACCACGGGCCAAGTCGCTCCGACTCGGCTCGATGGCTCATCCCGGAAACGGGGACAACGTATCCTGGCCGAACGATCGACTCGTGAAACATTGCGACTCCGTCGTTCGGTCCATTCATTCCAAGTTTTTGAAATGCGCCTTTAAGTCCCGCCGGTGCGGTTACGACATTCGGTAGACCGACCATCGAGACACAGACAAAAGACAGTCCGCTGAAATCAGGCTCCGCGACGAGGCGAGCGTGCGAACTCGAAAGGTAGCCTGCGATGTCAGAGGGCCAGCCGCGCAACCGATAGCCAAACCCGTTGATCTTCTTATCGACCTTGCTAAGCGCCTGAGGCCCCGAGGCTCCGCGAATCAAACCCGCAACATTCAACCACATTTGAATTCCGTGAAGCTCGAAAGGCGAAGATTTTAAAAGCTTTTCAACGAGAATCCGAAACTCAGCCCCGCCCTGCCCGACCGTCGCGATCACGCGATTGTCATGCGGCATTTCTGCCAGCTGCTTTCGGATCAAGTCTGCATTTTCAAGCGGATGGTTGCCAGGCTTGGTTCGGATGACTTCGGTGGTATAGCCGCACTCACGCGCCCACGCCCGCCATTGATCGACATGTTTTCCCCAACCAGCACCAGGCGCGAAGGGATCGGAGCTTTCAATTACACAGAGCTCGGGAGTCATTTTACCGAGTTCGGATTTTGGTGCGAAAAATTCTTTCGATTTCAAATTTCGAAAAGCTTGATCAACGCGTTCTAAGAAAAAACGGTTGGGAGAAATTTGGCTCAAGATTTTCACCAACGCCACCGTGACCAGATCCAATCCAAATACACGAGTCATCTCTTCCAACTCGCGAGGGTTTGGGTAGCGATCGGGAAACGCTTCTATAATCTGCGTGGCTTTATGAGCAAGATTGAGAACTTGAACGTCCGACGCCTCAGACAAAGGAGTCGGCATGGGCGGCGCCACCGGATCGAGCGCAATTGAATCTTCCACTTTTTGAGATCGATCCGGTGTCAATTCCATAGGTCTAAAAATCCTTTAGTTAGATTCTGAAGACTCGGCCCCAGTGTTACCCATCGGCTGACCAAGTTTTGCGGCATCTTGTTTCATCTTAGCTGCTTCGGCTTGTCGGCTTTTCAGTTCTGTTTTGCAGATATCAACTTTGTCTTCGTACTCGTCTTGGCGCTTCTGCAAGACCAGCTTGTACTGCTTAAAGCGCTCGATGCGGTCTTTTAGGAATTCTTCAGACACGCCGATCAGCTGCTTCTTGTCGTCGAGACCGATCTTGTATTCTTCAACTTTGTCAGTCACGCGGTCGATTGGCTCTGTAAATTGAAGCTTACCTGTTCCACCCATTGCTTTTGTTGAAAGCTCGGCACGGCAGTCCTTTAGAACTCCGTAGAGACCCTTCGATCCATATTTACGATTTCCGTAAACGCGGTCCTCGGTCTCGTAGACGTCATTCTGAAGAAGGCGAAGCTCTTCGTTCATCATGACTTTCTTTTGAACAATCATGTTGCCTTCTTTTACACCCAAGCTTGTGTCGCCTGAGATCTGCCCCTTGTTATCGATCTTTGTTTCGATCTCTTCGGCCTTGTGCGGGTTTGACGAGCAACCTGCAAGCGACCAAGTCAACAATCCTGCGGCCAATAAGGCCACGGCCGAAACCGAGAATTCGTTCAACATGCGAGATGTTTGATTCTTGCGCGAAATACTCACGTTAGTGCTCCTTTGGCCGTTAGACTTTCGTGGCCAGTGCTAATAGCGTAAAGACGCTTGCGACTTTCCGCAAACGCCTGCCGCACCGCGCGTTTTGTTAGTTATCAATGACTTAACGCGTGATGATGAAACTGGCGGAAGGCAAAGACCTGTGACTCCGACGTTCCCAGTAAGGTACAGTCAGATTTGTGGACGGATTAATCGTAAAAAAATATGGCGGGACATCGGTCGGTTCGATCGAAAGAATCGAATCTCTGGCTGATCGTCTAACAAGAGAAATCAAATTAGGGCAAAAACCAGTGGTCGTCGTGAGCGCCATGTCGGGGGAGACCAATCGCCTGATTGCACTCGCGGAAAAAATCGATCCCGACTATCGCGGCTCCGCTTACGACATGTTGATTGCCAGTGGTGAGCAGGTCTCCATCTCGCTGTTGGCGATCGCATTGCAAAAACGTGGCATTAAAGCCCAGCCGCTACTCGCCTACCAATTGGGAATTCGAACAGATTCGACATTCGCAAAGGCGAGAATTCAGTCGATCGACACCGACCCGATTTTTAATATCGTTGCGAGCGGCGCCGTCCCAGTCGTGGCAGGTTTTCAAGGCGTCGACGAAGACGACAACATCACGACCCTCGGTCGCGGCGGAAGCGATACAACGGCGGTCGCACTAGCGGCAGCAATTCAGGGGCGAGCCAAATGTGATTGCGAAATCTATACGGATGTTCCCGCAGTCTTTACCGCGGATCCTCGCCTCGTAGAAAAAGCTCGAGAAATTCCATCATTGTCTTGCGAAGAAATGATGGAGATGGCGGCCCTCGGGTCCAAAGTTCTTCACATCCGCTGTGTTGAAATTGCGGCGAAGTATAACGTCAAAGTTCACTTGCGTTCAACTTTTGAAGAGCGCGAGGGCACTTGGATCTTACCAGAAACTCTACCAGGCACTCACGACCAGGCAGCTGGCAACAACAGCGGCAAAGGATCAGGCAAAATGAATATTCAAATTGAACAACCCGTTGTTTCTGCTGTCACTCACGATGCGAACACGGCCGTCTTCAAACTTTTCCCAGTACCATCAGGGCCAGACTTCCTCGCCAGGCTTTTTGATACTCTCGCGAAAAAAGGTGTCGTCGTCGATATCATCACCCAAAGTGAAACGTCCGAAGGCCAACGCCTCGCTTTCTCTGTGACAAAAGAAGACATCCCACTCTCTCGCCAAGCTCTTAAAGACTTTGTCGATAAGTCCGAGCAGGTCACTTTGATCGAAAACATGGCGAAGCTCTCGGTGGTCGGCGTAGGAATGCGAAACCACCCAGGTGTCGCCGCAAGGTTCTTTGCCGTTCTTGCAAAAACTGGCGTGCCTATTCATCTCGTCACAACTTCTGAAATTAAAATCAGCGCCGTGATCGACCAAGCAAAGTTAAAAGAGGCGGCGCAGGCCCTTCACACCGAATTTGGTCTTGATGCTGTAGGCACGAACGTATGAGTTTGAACGCTTTCGATTTTGCCGACGGAAAAATTGTCCTCGGACACTCCCGAGAAAGCGTGATGGACCTTGTTGGAAAAATGCCAACGCCCTTTTATTTCTACAACGCCGATCACGCCGTGGCGCGCGCGCAATTCATGTTGAAAACCTACCGTGAGGCCGGACTTCCGATCGCGGTTCATTACGCAACAAAAGCGAATACCAACCCGCTACTTCTAAAAAGTTTAGCTGCCGTTGGCATCAAAGCGGACGTGGTTTCAAGCGGTGAAGCTGCCGTGTCGATGAACGCTGGCTTTCAAGCCGAGGACATTTTGTTTTCCGGCGTCGCAAAGACAAAGTCTGAAATCGAGTTCGCAATTCAAAAAGGTATCGGCCAAATCAATGTCGAGAGCCTTGGAGAACTTCAGCGAATAAGCGAGATCGCAGAGTCGCTGTCCAAGGGGCCTGGAGGCGGTCGCCGATTGATTGACATTGGCCTACGGCTTAATCCCAACGTCTGCCCCGAAACGCACCCCTACATCACGACGGGACTTCAAGAAAACAAATTTGGCCTCGAAGAGTCTGGCATTCGTGAGGCAGTGAAAATGTTGAAATCGATGCCGCTGTTGCGCCTTCGCGGCTTAAGCCTTCACATCGGCTCTCAGCTACTTGATCTTGTAGCGCTAGATGAAGCGATTGAAATCGGCGCACACTTACAACGGAAGCTGAGAGAAGAAACTGGCTGGAAGCTTGATCGATTCGATGTTGGCGGTGGACTTGGAATTCGCTACGAAACAAATGATGAATCGCTTGAATTTGAAGTCGTTCGAAGTCACGCAAAGCTTCTAAAAAAACATCTTGGCGCCGACATAGAAAGCGGACGTCTTTTGGAAGTGCTCACCGAGCCGGGGCGCTGGCTGATCGCCCGGTGCGGACTCTTGATAACTGAAATTCAATACATCAAAGAAACTCCGCACAAAACCTTTGTGATTGTCGACGGCGGAATGAACCTTCTCATTCGTCCGGCTCTCTACGAAGCCAAACATCGAATCGAACCTCTGGCCAAACGCCAAAACTTAACGACCGATGGACTCACTTTTAAAAGGCTTGTGGATGTCGTCGGACCAATTTGCGAATCTGCCGATTTTCTTGGTCGAGAATGCGACCTCGCGCGCGTCGAACAAGGCGACCGACTTGCCGTCTTCGATGCCGGGGCCTACGGCCGAACGATGGCGAGCCTGTACAATCAGCGCGGCTGGCCCGACGAGTATGTCTACGCTTCTGGCAAAGTTGAAAAGGCCAACGTTTCGAACTGAGACGATTATCTGATTTATTTCGCTTCTCGATTTCAAAACGCAGACGTCTAGCCTGAAAATAGAAGGATGCTGCGTACACCTGCGTCTTTGACTTTCGAAACCATCCGCCACATTCAAACTGAACATTGGGCTGTGATCGCAGGCTTTATTGTACTGCTGATGACTTTTGGATCTGCCGCCTACATCGGCCTTCGACGGCTAAGAATGGCAAAGATCTGGGCCGGAAAACTTCTCGAACGCGGCGGCAGAACTGAAAACGAGATCTTACACGCCGTCGGACAAATGATGTTTCCAATTCGCATGTGGCTAGGCGCTGTGCTTTTGATTACCTACCTGGCGCTACCGGCACTCAGAAGCTTTACCTTTGAAGCTCTCGCAACAGTCGCCTGCGTTTTGATGCTGACCTACATTTTTGTCCAACTAAATCGCGAACAAAAGTTGGTTTTCGAGATTCGAAAGATCGATCCAAAGAAAGCAAAGACCAACACACTTGCGCTGAAGGCTTTCTTGGGAGTTTTTTTCGGCATCATTGTTAGCTTTGCCACTGCTACTTTGGTCTCCGCAGTACGCCAAGCTGTGATTCCAATCGATGGAGATATCGGTTTTATTTTTCATATCATCGAGTTCCTAAGCGTGCTTGTCGGTGTCCAACTGTTGATTGCGCCGATCATGGTGCGCATCATGCTTCCATCGCAGAAGGCTAACAGCGAAAACGAACTTCGCACGGAGGCGGTCGTGAAGGGCGCCTTCACCAGACTCGGCCTGAAGCCGCCACAGGTTCGCATTCTGAAGTTAGACAGTTTTCGCAGCTTCAATGCGCTGATTGCAGGGACCAACCGCGCTCCCGGCCCTTTTCGCCAAATCGTACTTATCAGTCAAAGCGACGAACTCGGCTTAACGGAACAAGAGACTGAAGCGATTATTCATCATGAACTCGCTCACGGTTTCTTAATGCACATTCCCGTTCGCATGGCTGCCCACATGGCCATCGGAATTTGCGGGATTACGCCGCTCTTGATTGTCGATCACTATGTAAGCTCTTCGGTGGGAATGGTCTACACGCCAGCAGCCATTGCCGTCTTCTACCTCCTCATTCATCCACTGATCATGAGCCGCCTGGTACGCGAACAAGAGATCCAAGCCGATGAATTCGCGGTCACTCGTTTGGGTTCGTCCGCCCATGACCTAGTTTCGGCCCTAACAAAAGCAACCATCGCAAGCGGTGAGCTGATCGATCGAAAACCCGCGGGGAATTGGCTGAATGCCAGTGCTGCACATCCGACGGTCCTCGAACGTGAAGCC
>JAXMMN010000516.1:0-1745 GCA_034366485.1 Bdellovibrionales bacterium | reverse complement strand
GTCATCATCACTTTGACCGAGGCCAATGACGAGTTCATCGACGACAGGCAAAAGACTTTTTAGACTTTCAAGAATCGGGTAGCCCATCAAACGGGCATTGCGAATGACCGTAAAGCCACTGATTGGCGGTGTATTCGGCGGTCTGGTCGGCGAGGGTGTGAGTGACTGTCCATTCATGGGCCCTCGGTTGTAACAATTGATTGAGATTGAAGCAAGGCGTTAAGCAGACGTGAACTTTCGCGAGGTGTTTGACCTTTGCGTCGCGCCATTTTGACCATGGAGTGTGCGCAAAATCCTTCTCGTCATAGATGATTTCAACGAGCTCGTCGGCCTCGAAACGCTGTTTCGGCGTTTGGGTTTCGATGTGCTTAGCATCGGGCGCGAGTCCTTGGTTGCGGAAACGGTTCTTGGATTCCCGCCAGATCTGGCGATTGCGACTGGGCGAGGCCGAAATGTGGACGGTCTCAACCTCGCTCCGAAGCTGAGATTTGGATCAACGCAGCCCAAACTTGTCGTGCTTTTGCCAAACCGTGGAGATGACAAGCTCGCTCAGGATCCTGGTCTCCTTTATGCCGAAGTCGACGCCGTCATTGAGACTCCCTTCGAGCCGCGCTCGGCTTTGAAAGTAGTTTCTCGCCTATTGGGACTTCCTCCCGAGCCACTTCTAGAAAAATACTCGAAAATTGTCAGCGCTCGTTTGTTTGAACCAGACGAATTGAAAATCATCAAACATCAAGAAGCTGCAGTGGCGCCGATTCATGTCACGGGAAGTGGTGAGCCGGACAAAGCTGCGAGGCCTGGTGCAGATGAGTCGACGGCGTTGATAAAGCCGGTTTCCGCTAGGGAAAAGAGATATCAAAAGTTCTTGGAACAAGAAATGGAAGAAGAGCTTCCGCCCATGTTGGACGTCAATCAAATGCGAGATGCGCGTCTTGCTTTGGAGGCGGCAGAAAAAAACAGATCGATTGAAGAAGAGCAAAAAGTCGCTAAACACAATCGCGAAAAGCGTGAGTTCGTTCGGGCGATGATTGAGACCGCTCAAAGCTTAACCCCGACCGAGTATTCGACGGCTATTGAGACGAAGAGTGACAATAGTAAAAAAAATGGCGGCACTTGATACGGCAATTGCTGATGGAACGATCGTGGGCGGTGCGCTTAGCGTTTCTTTTTTCCACCCAGCAGTGCGCCCAATACATCTTTCAGATCACCTTTTAAGAGATCGACCGGCTTTTCCAGTCGGCCAGCTTGCAAGCTAAGAACATTTAATTCGCGCTTGGCATCGACGAAGTTCTGCTCGATCCCAATCGACTGCTCAAGCGATCGACGAGCACCGTCGAAGTCCCCCGAGGCCTTAAGAACGAGACCTTTGACAAAGAAGTAGACCGCATTGTGGCGGTCTTCAGGTGGAACTGCCGACAATTGGTCTTTGAGACGTCCAACAAGCTCGGAGTCTTTTTCTGCATTGGCACTTTTAATTTGGGCCCACATCAGAAGAAGTCGAAGGTCGGTTGTCATCGGCACGTGCAAGATGGCGTCTTCGAGCATCTCTTTTGCCCGTCGCACGTCACCCTTCGCCAAGCAGTTGCGCGCTTGCTCCATCATCTGTTCGGCTTCTAGAATTTTCTCTGCTCGGCCCTGTTCAAGCTCCAGCAAATAGTTGTCTCGAGAAGTTGGATTCGAAAGTACCTCGTTGGCTTCTTGAATCATGTTAAAGCACTTGCGCGCGAGATCGCGAATGTCGATCG
>JAXMMN010000515.1:0-3445 GCA_034366485.1 Bdellovibrionales bacterium | reverse complement strand
GACCTTCTTGGTCTTGGCGCAGATCAAGGTGTTTTCACAAACGACACGCTTGGTTCGAACATGTTCCAACCAGGTGTTCGAGTTGCGGGAACTCGAAACGCAGGCGTTCCTGCAGGACACATGTTCCTCGGGATCAGCCTTCGCGCTGCTCAAACGACCATCGATAAAACCACTCTCGTCAACGCCTGTACGGCGTCTGGCGACGACACGTCTAACAACCCAGCCGATCCAACCGGCGGAGTTTTAGCCGCAGGTTTAAGTGGCGAATCACTTCCTAACCTCGGAACACGCGACGGTACAGGAACAGGCGTTGGTCAGTTGCCAGCGATTGTTCGTCCTGCAGCGCCGCTGATCGTTCGAAACTTTACAGATATTTCTGGCGCTTTGGCTCCTGCAGGTACTCTTGCAGCGCGCCTCACAGAGCCACGACGTAAAAAACTTTTGGAACTTGTGAATTCACTTTCTGGTTCTCAGGCACGCGCTGTCGCTTCTCCTGGAAGCGCTACGGGTACGATGCTCGCAAAGGTCGTCGAGTGTGCGACAGGTAAAAACATCGAGCTCGCATCGAAAACAGACCCTGGTATCGACCCGGGCCTCGACGCAGGCGTCGCCGCCGTATGGGGAATCAACCCAGCCAACAAAGCAGGTGCGAACTACGCACAAGCGGCAATGGTTTACAACGCGCTCAAAGGAAACTCGTCAACTTGCTCGATCGATCTTGGTGGTAACGACTATCATGGTAACGGTCGCGCCAATCAAAACACGACAGATCTTCGAAACGGAGAATTGGTTGGCCGTATTCTAGAAACAGCCGCCGTCATGAACAAACCGGTGTTTATCTACATCGTCAGCGACGGTTCCGTAAGTGCTCCAAGCGGATCCGCTTTCGGAGTCGGCTACACGAACGACTCTGGTACTCGCGGTGAGGTTTTGTTCTTGGCTTTCCACCCGAATGCACGCCCAGGTGTCAAAGCCGATGCGTTTGGACGACAGCTTGGTTTCTACACTCCAGGTCAAGGGGCCTCCGACGATACGGTCGTGGGTACTCCGCAAAAGGCCGCGGCAGCGGCCGTCGCAAACTGGCTGTCATTTGCCGGTGGCGACAACTTGAGAAAGTTCGAAGCGATTTATCCTGGATTGTTCCAGCGATCTGAAATCGATGGTGAGTTGGTTCGTATTCTTCCAGTTTCCTCTTAACGAGGAAGCAGTTCTCAGAAGTCAGCGAGTGCCTTCTTCACACTCGCTGACTGCTGCTTAAAAAAAGCAGTGGTGCTCTAGCGGAACGTTTGATGGTCCAAGGGGGATAAATGTCTGAGGCCGAGCAACAGACATCTGAAATTGAAGTCAAAACCAAATCCAGTCACTCAAGCCGTGGCTTTGGTCAGCGTTTGGCCATTGGCCTTTCATCGGCCATCTGTATCGTGCTTTTTCAAAACTGCGGCACTGACTTTGTTCCACTCGATGATGCGGCACTTTCTGGCCTCGGCAAGTTTGTCTGCGGATCGACGCTTGAAGAAACTTACGCGAAAACTTATCAAAAGTTCGGCCAACAAAACTGTGTGTCGTGTCACGGCGGCACTCAAGCTCCGAGATTTGCGCTGGGCGATCCCGCTCTCGCCTACGCCGAATTCGTTAAAACGACACAATCCAATTTCCGTACCTACGCCTTAAACCCAAGTCATGGCGGCGCTGCTGGTGGACCGGAACATCAAGACGCCATCACAACCGCTGAATCAAACTTCAATAGTTGTAAACCTGGAGGCGGAGATGGTGACGGCGAAGTCGTTATCACCGTTCGTACGCAGCCACTTCCTCTAAATGCGACGGCGGCTCTTCAAGTTCGGCTTTACAACAACCTTGCAGGTCAATTGCAAATTGGGTCCACCAACCTTGGCGCTGCTCAATTGGACTTCCAGGTTCGAGTTGACACGACGATCAATCCTCCAGCGTATGTCATCGCACGTCCCCGTCTTCAGACTGGTGTATCGGCAATTCGAGTGAAGTCGATGTACGTGATGATCAACGGCGTAAGGATTCCGACCGCCACAGCCTTCATAAGTATCGACCGCACATTGGCTGCGAACACGACACTCGCAAACGGTACCCTGGCGGCTGGATCGGCGATCTTCGAATATCCCGGTGCAGTTCCAACCACAGACACAGTCCAGTTTGAATTCGAAATTCTTCAAGCCCAGTGATCCAACCGCATAATCAGCTTATACTTGGGAAGGTATGAAACCTTCCCAAGATGCACATTTGGACAATGATGTTTTTGCCTGCCCTGCGTCCGGCGAACCGCTGAAGGATGCCGGACACCAGCTTGTAGGCGCATCTTCGACCTATCCCAAAGTATCCGATATTCCTTGGCTCTTCCCAGATCCAAAACACGTGCTCGCGAACTGGCGAGAACGCGCTGACAGACTTTTGCAAGAGTACGCGTCTGAAATCACAGATCTTAAAGAAACGATCAAAGAATCCTCGTCGACATTAACTAAACAGCGCCTCGAAAACATTCGCACACTTAAAATTCAGCAACTTGAAATGTTGAAGCGAATTCTCGAACCCATGAAGCCAGGAACGAAACTATCTCTTCCAAAGAAATCCGCTTTTGGTTACCGACTTCCCTTCAGCCAAGGCCTTCTTGGATATTTCCCAAACATCGCACGCGACTGGGGCAAGGGGGCCGAGCACGCGGACCTCGAAAACCAAACGCTTTTCGATACCACATTTCAAGCGCTTAAGGCTGCTGACTCCACGATCGATGCCGTCGGCACATCTAAGCGGATCTTGGTTTTAGGATCTGGAGCCAGTCGCCTCGCCTACGATCTCGCGATTCGGCTTCCGAATTCTACAGTTGTCGCTTTTGACCTAAACCCGGTACTTTTGCTAGCCGCAAAATCTATCAACGATGGCGAAAAGCTGAAGGCCGTTACGTTCTCTGCGTCCCCGCGCGATCGAATGAATCCCGGACAATCCATCGAACTGGTCGCGCCAAAGGGAAACGCTTCAAACTTGAAATTCGTTTTCGGCGATGTCTATGCACTTCCATTTCAGGTCGAAACTTTTGACGTATGCATCACTCCTTGGCTTGTCGACATTTTGCCGCGTCGGTTTTCTGAATTGGCAAATAGCATTCGACGAGTTCTCCGACCAAAGGGTCATTGGATCAATTGTGGCGCGTGGTTTTTTAACTTTCAAAATGAAGCCGATAACATCAGCCTCAAAGAGGCCGAGGAAATTGGATTGGCCCTCGGCTGGAGTCCACTTTCATCTTCACTCGTCGAAACGCCCTATCTACAATCCCCGGTCGACAACCATCGGCGGTTTGAGACGATGACGGTGTTCACGTGGCAGAAGATTGAAGGCGATTCAACAAAACAAGTCGCGACTGATGCACCAACCATCGACGATCGAATCGACTGGATTCGCGACACGAACCTTCCCG
>JAXMMN010000514.1:0-1855 GCA_034366485.1 Bdellovibrionales bacterium | reverse complement strand
TGTTAGAGCGGACGTAGATAGAGTCTTCCGGCGCGGTTTCAGCTAAAAACGGCTTTTCGCTGATGTAAAGAAAGACGACTAAGCTGAGATACACAAAGAGGGTAACGGCGAAGGGTATTATGAAAAACCATTTTGCTTTTTTGCGCATTCTAATTTTAATGTTCATAGATCGCAGCGTCTCCAGGCAAGAACATATCAGCTTGCTTATTCGCAAAGGAACATCTTGGGCCTAAAAATCTGCTACTGTCTCTTTTTTTTGTTTTGCGGGCTTGTGATGGCGGAAGCCAAGGCTGATCCGAAAAAACTTTCTGTGAAAATCAAGCTAGAGAGCTGTTCAATGGTCTCAGGCGGGATGTATCGAGAAGGTCCGCCAGAAATGCCAATGTGTGGACCAATTGGCGGTCGGTTTCTGATCGTGGCTAATTGTAAGAACAAACACGACGTACGCACTTGCAGGCTGGTACAGAAGAAAACAAGCAAAACCGGGCTCTATATCACCAAGCTTTCGCCAGGGAAGTATCACTTTTTATGGGATTTAACTTCGCCAGTATTGCGGCAGTCACGAGCTTGTTCCGCCAACCCCAATGAGGCCTACGACGTCGAAATTCAGAAACCTCATCAAGAGGTAAAGCTCTCGGTCGCGGTGAATTGTTATGCACCTTAATAGGAATGATAGCAGAGTAAGTCGACGATCGCGTCGTTGATACGAAAGCGCCAATTTGGAACTAGTGCCATTCAGTTTCGGGTCACGCTTCATCTCGTTTCAGCTATGTACTGAGCGTAATATTACAATATTAAGAAATTTTAAAAGCGAAGTTCCTTGTGTTTAAAATTTTAAAGGCGCTCTTGTGACAGAAGGGTTGGCGAATTCATTTTGTTTCTCGGCCAACCAAAATAGAAGTTGAAGAAGGAATTGAGTGATTAAGAGTACAAAGTTTCCCGCATTTTGTTTGATGTTGCTGAGTGGTTTAATGCTTGTCGCCTGTGCTTCCGGCATCAGAAAAGCAGACATTCCGAGTACAGCAAATCCACAAGATGAAATTACTAAATTGGGCACAGATCTCTTTGAGGCGACGTCGAAAAATATCGATGTACTTGCGCCGAATGAGTTCAAGACAAGTGTGAAGTGGCTAGATGAAGCGAAATCAGATCTCGCTTCAAAACAGAAACAAGAAGAAATTATCGATGACCTTCGAAAGGGTCGTGGATCTTTGGAAGCGGCATATGTAGTTGCAGCACCAAGAGCGAACCAGACCCCTGGACTTTTTGTTGCTCGCCAAGCCGCACTGACTGCTGGTGCTGCAAGGCACGCGGCTCTTCGAGACGATCTTGAGAGCTTAGATGGAGATGTCAGCTCAAGAGCTGATAATCTTGGAAAGATGGACGCTGAAAAGGTGTCCCAGCTTCAAGAGCGTTACCTGGTTCTCGAAAAACAGGCGACTGTTTTGACGCACCTCGGAGCCTCGCAAGCGATGTTCAAGGGCGCTAAGAACAACGGTGCTGAAAAGCGCGCCCCGAAGACGTTTAGAAAGTCAGAGCTTTCTTTGAAGAATGCAGAATCTGTCATTGAAACCAATGTGCGAAATCCACGTGGTTACATTGCGGCAACTGCGACGGCAAAGACTGACGCAAACTTGTTGAATGAAGTCATGATGACGATTGATCAAAATGGCGGAAAGCTTTCAGAAACTGCGGCGTTGAAAATGGTTTCTCAATCAAGCCAAATTCGCAGTCTCAACAAAGATCTTACCAGTTCTACGGCTCAAGCTGCGGCTAGCCAAGCAGATGCCGATGCAAGCATGGCCTACGCCAGCGCTAGCCAAGCAGATGCCGCTGCAAGCCGGGCAGACGCCGC
>JAXMMN010000513.1:0-2039 GCA_034366485.1 Bdellovibrionales bacterium | reverse complement strand
GGACGAACGTTAAGTTATGCGCCAAAAATTCGGGAGAAGAATCGGACGATGTCCAAATTCACCAACCACTCAATTACTTTTCCAGAGACCATGTCCAGCGCGCCGAGCGCGATCCCAGACAAAATCAACATAATACACGTCACAATTGTCATACGAGTAGTGTCCTCACGACTTGGCCATACGACCTTACGGAGTTCCGTCACAACTTCGTCGCCCCAAACACGAACTGCCGCGTTCGCCTGAAGAGCAATGAATGTCGCCAAACCAAGAACGACGGGCAAGCCATGTCGAACAAAGTCAGCGGCGAAAAAACGACCCAGAGCACCCGTGGAAACGGCTGCACCTGAATCAACTAGAACCTTTACAGTGATCCCAATCAGCACTCCGGCTGACATAAAGCCGACTGTTGCGGCCTTGCGATTTGTGGCAACTGCGCTATCCATAACTTTGTGCCTTTCCTAAATTCTCGTAATCACAACTTGCGATATTCAACTTAACTGACAATCAACAAACAATTATTCGTTCGATAAAAAGTGGCAGGGCAGGAGGGACTCGAACCCCCAACCGACGGATTTGGAGTCCGTAACTCTACCAATTGAGCTACTGCCCTACCTAAAACTGTCGATCGAACGATAAACTCTTTTTTTGCAACTAACTGAAACAGGACTGAATCAAGAAAGGCCGAGTCCTTATGAGATGGGCTCTCACCCACTTCGACTCGACCTTCTCAGTTCAAACCGCTGATCGCACTCACGCGCGATCAGCGAATTTTAAAACTACTCGCTGATGTGGACAACAACGCCGGCGCCAACTGTACGGCCACCTTCGCGAATTGCGAAGCGGAGCTCTTTTTCCATCGCGATTGGCGCGATGAGCTCAACTTGCATTTCAACGCGGTCACCAGGCATGACCATCTCAGTTCCTTCTTTCAAAGTAACAACACCAGTCACGTCAGTTGTACGGAAGTAGAACTGTGGACGGTAGCCGTTGAAGAATGGAGTGTGACGTCCGCCTTCCTCTTTAGTGAGGATGTAAGCTTCAGCTTTGAATTTCTTGTGTGGCTTGATCGAGCCTGGCTTAGCCAGAACTTGTCCGCGCTCAACTTCTTCTTTCTTTGTACCACGGAGAAGGCAACCACAGTTGTCTCCAGCGCGACCTTCATCAAGAAGTTTGCGGAACATTTCGATACCAGTAACGACTGTCTTTTGCGTTGGTGCGAGACCAACGATTTCGATTTCGTCGTTAACTTTTACGATACCGCGCTCAACACGACCTGTAACAACCGTACCGCGACCAGAGATCGAGAATACGTCTTCCACTGGCATCAGGAACGGCTTATCAACAGCGCGCTCTGGTTGTGGGATGTAACGATCTACTTCTGCCATCAACTTCAAAATCGAATCGCGTCCGATTTCTGGGCTCTTGTTTTCGAGAGCGCAGAGAGCCGAACCTTGTACGATTGGAATTTCGTCGCCAGGGAATTCGTACTTCGAAAGAAGTTCGCGAATTTCAACTTCGACGAGCTCGAGAAGATCTTTATCGTCAACCATGTCAACTTTGTTCATGAAGACAACCATCGCAGGAACGCCAACCTGACGTGCAAGGAGGATGTGCTCACGAGTTTGTGGCATCGGACCGTCAGCTGCAGAAACGACGAGAATCGCGCCGTCCATTTGAGCTGCGCCAGTGATCATGTTTTTTACGTAGTCAGCGTGACCTGGGCAGTCGACGTGAGCGTAGTGACGGTTCGCAGTTTGGTATTCAACGTGCGAAGTCGAAATCGTGATACCGCGGGCTTTTTCTTCCGGAGCTTTGTCGATTTGATCGTAAGCGAGGAAGGTTGCGCCGCCTGTTTCAGCGAGAACTTTTGTGATCGCCGCTGTCAGCGATGTTTTACCGTGGTCGACGTGACCGATGGTGCCGATGTTGACGTGGGGTTTGCTCCGGTCAAACTTCTCCTTAGACATTTACTTCCTCCTGGGATCTTCGCCCAAAAAAACACTAGCTAAACTCTGTTCTAAAGCGGGCGCTTTATACTA
>JAXMMN010000512.1:0-2493 GCA_034366485.1 Bdellovibrionales bacterium | reverse complement strand
GCGAAACGATTTGCGACCGCAGTTTTTGTGCGGCCAGTTGGAAGCGTCAGCCAAACACTGTCGCTGAGGAAACCAAAGCGGGACGCCATTGGTTCAAGCGATGCGTCGTCGAAGATCGGCGTTGGCGCGTTGGCCACCAATGTTTCGCGAGGAAAAAGACTTTCCATGAACTCTGCCACTTTTCCATCGGCGAGTTCGACGGAAGATTCGATCAGCAAATAATTTCCGCTAGGAATGAATTCGACCGAACGCACCCACGAAGTTCGCGCAGGGCTTTCGGATCCAAAAAGACCCGCAAGCACTGGCGAACCAGAAGTAATCTTCACAGAAAGCTGGGAAGCGCTTTGGCTGACGATTGGCCATTCGTGCAAAAGACGAAGGGGAATATTGATGTCCGACTGGAAGCGATACTTTTCCTCTGCCAACAGTTGCAGGCGATCGCCAATAATTTGAAAGCGAGCGACGGCGTGGCCGACGGCCATCGATTGCAGCATCATTCCATCTTCTTCGCCGACGGATGAATACTGTAGATCGGATCCATAAAGGAAAGCACGATTGAGGATCTCGGACTTTTGAAACGGATGCTGGAATTTCAGACTTTGTAAGTGCCGCGCTTTCAACGAGGGCAACGATCGGTGCGGAAGAAGCAGGCTCTTTGAGGCGGTTACAAGAAGTGCCGAACGCCAAAAGTGGAATTGCGAGTGCCGCAATCATGGCAGTGCGAATAGATCGTGAAGCTTTTGACATGGCTATAGCATTTGCGCCTTGTTCCAAGTTGTTCCCCTCTGAAAAAATGTAAAGACAAGTCTCACTCGGCCGCGCGAGGGAAGTCGACTGGGTTTTTCCGTTGCGCCCCATATGAAGCGCCGCCGCGACAGGGAATGACAGATTTTGATCGCGATTTGGAGCTTGATTCGACTGGCGGCGGGTTCTAGCTTGGCGCGCCATGGGCGATGTTCAGAATTTGGAAAATTTCACGGAATTGCTAGCAACCACCGTTTCTCAGCGCGATGAGGCTTGGGAGACTGCGTTTCTAAAAGCGCTGCCGAAAGCTGGTTTGAGAATTGTCAATGATGCGCCCGTTGCGGGCCCAGATGGTTGGCCTTATCTGCTTGTTGCAACCGATGGCGACGAGCCGCTGCCAAATGTCGTGCGCTGGTTGGTCAGCCAAGGTGTGGGCATGGTGATCAATCCCGAAAAGCCGATACCAGATTATGTCTTGAGCTACGGAATGGTTTGGAACTTTCGCGAACGGGGCGAGTTCTTTACGGCTGCTGCAACGGTCCGATCTGGCCCGGTTGAATTACAAAATGGTCAACAGGTCTATGCGGGGCCGCCGAGTGAATCTTATCTTCCGAAAGAAGTAAGGTTTGTTTTGCGGGAGTTTTTGCGCCAGCAGAAAATTGAAGGCCCAAAAGTTCTCATGGTGAGCGAAGATCAGAAGACGTGGGATCTTGCGGTATCCTTGGATTCTCTTGGTCATCCGCCAGAAACGGAACATGCCGGAATCGCAGAGGCTATGAGTTGGTTTTTACCAGCGCACTATTCTCTTGTGCTGATGAAAGAACAAACGCTTCCAGGGTTTGTAGAGCTTTAGAAACCACCTGGTTTCGGCAATAGCTCGAGCAAGCATTCGCGCCAGTACTCGGGAGCATCCTCACGGAAGTCGACGGCAATTTGCCAGCGATCTTTTGTTACCCGATGAGTTCTGGTGATGACGCCGCCAACTTCTAAGTTCATCGCATCAATCATCAGATAGACTTTGTCGCCCTCCAGCTCTTTCAAGGAAAGGGAATCGCGAAACGTTTTAGGCGCAAGGTCTCGTCGTTCAACTTCAATCAGAAATCCGGTCGTCGAGGCTTCGACCAGAAACCCTTTTCGAGCAAGAAGCGTCATGTGATCAATGGATGTGAGCCCACGGATTGGCAATGGTTCGAGAGATTCCCGCGCGGCTCGATTCGTTCTTGGAGTGCTCGATTTTTTTTCTGGCATTTCATTCACCTCTTGGGCACCTCTTAGGAATACCCTTCATAAGACTTTTCGGTCTCGCCAAGACCTAAGTTGAGAGAAGTCTTAGGCTCAACGAAATCGGCCGTCTCAGACTGGGAATTGTCGACAAATAGTCGTGAAATATCGGATATTTATGTATTTAAAATCAGGCTGTAGATTTAGTGCTCAAGCTTCTAGGGAAGTGAATAACAGATAGCCAAGGCAAGGATCCACTGATCAGTTTTGCGGACAATTCCGCAAGTTTCTAGTCCTGCGGATTCAGTGTTTATTGCGCGGAACTGAAAGGATCGTTCGTCCGAGGATTTCACGAAGCCCGTCAGTGCGACGTTCCCATAATAAATTTGCCGATCGACGAGGACATTGCCCATGCTTTTTATGGACGATTCTTTTGCTGCCCAGATACAACCAGAAATGGATTTTTCCTCATCATCGATTGCTGAGTGAAGAAACTGTTCGGGCAAATGTGGCAATACTCTTTTCGCA
>JAXMMN010000511.1:0-2121 GCA_034366485.1 Bdellovibrionales bacterium | reverse complement strand
TGGAACATTGGGCGGAACTTGTCTCAACATCGGCTGCATTCCTTCGAAGGCACTCTTGGATTCAAGCGAGCACTTTGCAATGGCTTCCCATGGGGAATTTGCGGCTCACGGTGTGAAAGTTTCCAAAGTCGAACTTGATCTCAAAACAATGATGGAACGAAAAGACAAAGTCGTGAAGGGCCTTACCGATGGTGTCGCGTTTTTGATGAAAAAAAACAAGGTCACCTACATTGACGGCGCGGGAACTCTCTTGTCACCAACGTCGGTTGAGGTAAAGCTTCGCGACGGAAAAACTGAAAAGCTTGAGGCGAAAAAAATTATGCTCGCCACGGGCTCGCAGCCAGTCGAACTTCCATTTGCTAAGTTTGATGGAAAAAATGTTTTGTCGTCGACAGAAGCGTTAGCCCTGGATGCTGTGCCGAAGAAACTTTTGGTCATTGGCGGAGGCGCCATCGGTCTAGAGATGGGCTCTGTTTGGATGCGGCTCGGCTCTGAAGTAACGGTTATTGAATACGCTCCAATGGTTTGTGGAATGTCCGATCAAGGAGCTGCTAAACAGCTTCTTCGCATCTTAGAAAAACAAGGCATGAAATTCTCGCTTTCTACAAAAGTCCTTGGCGTAGAAATCGGGAAGTCGGGCGTCGTCGTAAAAGCGGAAGGTGCGGACGGAAAGAAACTAGAGTTTGCTGGCGATAAAGTACTTGTCGCCGCTGGCCGCAAACCTTTTAGCGAAGGACTTGGCCTTGAAAAGCTTGGTATCAAAAAAGATGCACGTGGCATGGTCGAAGTGGATTCCCACTTTCAAACCAATGTTCCTGGTATATACGCGGTCGGCGATTTGATCCGTGGACCAATGCTTGCGCACAAAGCGGAAGAAGAAGGTGTCGCCGTTGCGGAAATTGTGGCCGGTAAGCCAGGTCACGTGAACTACGACACGGTTCCATCAGTGATTTACACGTGGCCAGAACTTGCGGCTGTTGGGCAGACCGAGGAGCAAGTGAAAGCCAGTGGGAAGGCGTACCGCGTGGGTCAATTTCCTTTCATGGCAAATGGCCGTGCAAAGGCAATGGGTTCGACCGATGGGTTTGTTAAAATCATAGCAGATGAAAAGACAGATCGAGTGTTGGGCGTTCACATCGTCGGTCCACGTGCCTCTGACGTGCTAGCGGAAGCGGTCGTCGCGATGGAATTTGGTGCCTCGAGTGAAGACATCGCAAGAAGCTTCCATGGACATCCGACGCTATCAGAAACCATGCGAGAGGCAGCGTTAGCCGTCGATAAACGAGCGCGACAGGGTTAAAGTAAGGAGTCAGGTATGAAGATTACTAAGCCGATAAGAATCGCGATTTTAATTGTCGTTCTTGGCGGCTTAGCTGCCTTCATCTTTCTTCTTGGCCCCTTCAGTCGTTCACCTGTAGAACGACAGTTTTACGACTTGGTGAAAGAGGGTCGCGCGAAAGTTGAAAACCCATCGGTAGACTTACGGAAAATCGACATTGTCGATTGGGATGAGCTCGTTTACTGGGGCCCCTATGAAGACATCTGTAATTTTGGAATCTCTGGTTACGAAAAGGGTTCTCAGTTTTGTCGGGCGTCAGTGGACGACACGGAAAGCTATCTTTTATTGCTCAAAAGCAATCGTGTGGTTGCGGAAATCCGCATCGATCGGCGAGAAATCGACCTCGTTCAGGCTCATTTGAAAACAAGAGTGTCAAAGGCCAATGCGATGTTTGCTTTTGTAGAAACCTCCAAGGTGCGAGATCCCAAGCAGACGGATGTTTATCCGGCTGTCCAGCTAACACTCATTCCGGAATAGTTTTTCGTATTTTTTGACGCTTCAAGATCCCGCTTTGAAGCTGTCGCCATAGCTGCTAGTCAAACTAGCAAATGCCATTAAAAGCGGTTTTATCGAAATTCCTCACAGTCGGACTGACCCTCACTTTGAGCTATGTAGATGGGGCGGTCGCCGTTGCCGCCTCCTCCAGTCAGCTTCCTGCCGAACTTTCAATTCTTGACGTTCCGCTAAAGAGACTCTGCGGGATTTCACCAGAGCTCGAGAGAAGTCGTGCCGATCAGGAAATTGCGATCTCGAACGCGCGCGTTCGGTCCCTTTACCTTATT
>JAXMMN010000510.1:0-1072 GCA_034366485.1 Bdellovibrionales bacterium | reverse complement strand
GACCGGCTTCTACGGACTCACCGAGTAGGCGCATCAGTTCCGGGAATTTTTCAAAACCGTGATGAAGATGAGTGTTCACAATCAGCAAGCGACCAAGTGCCTCATGCCGGACACTCGAAAACTGAGCGTATCTTTGCTCGTCGACATGAAAACTAAGAACCTCACCACTTTTACCGATACCGCCACTGAGCTTTCGGTCGCGGGGCACGCGCGTTTGCAAATCTCTTTGCCGTGCTGGCCGCACGCCACTGCGAAGAAGAATTCCTAAGCCAGAAGCAAGATTGTAAGGAACTCCGCGCGCAAACATCTTGAAACCACTTTGGTCAACGCAGCCCTGAAACTCGCCTCCAAGGGCGAGGGTCAGATCCTTGCCTTTCAGTGATACGGGATTTAACTCCTGAAAGAGAAACACATCGGCGTTTACGTCGAGGCAGTCGCGAAGTGCTTTTCGCCATCGCCGCTCGCGGTCGGAAGCGCTTTCGAACTCTCGAAACCCCAAAAGGCCGTGCAAAGAGCCGCGACCCGCAAGCCCATGCCAGACGTTAAAAGTAGCAATTCGAAAGGACTTCACCGCACGCTATGTTTTGCGATTGTGAATCAAAGGACGAACGCCCGATTCGAAGGCCACTTCAATGCGATCGGCCGTCGAAACCGTCACAAAGCCAAGACCAAAAGTCGGATGCTGTATAGCAGCTGCAACGTCGAAATTGCTTTTCATGCCGTAAGGAACAACGTTGGCGATGCCAATTTGCTTCTTTAGGCTTTCATATTGCTTCGAATAGTCAGCTTTTGTCTCCGCGTCTTTGCGAGCCGCAGTTTCGGCTTTCTTTTCTGCCGAAGCTAACCGTCGTTTTTCTGCAGCGGCAACAAGCCCTGCTGTGTTTCGCGGTTTTTTCTTCGATTCTTTTTCTGCACCGTTTGCTGAGTCGGCTGAATCGTTCGACATGGAACCTCCATTGGACGCTCCGCCTAAGCGAAGCGTTTTAGATCTTCCGCAGACTTCGCAGCGAAGCTTTGCAGCTGTCGAACTGAGATGTGCGAGAACTTTAAAAAAGCGTTCTGTTTCGCAAAA
>JAXMMN010000509.1:0-3302 GCA_034366485.1 Bdellovibrionales bacterium | reverse complement strand
ACAAGATCCTCTGAGGATCTTGAAAGTGTATCACACGCTGGCCTCTATCCCGCGGGCGAAGGCGCCGGCTATGCCGGTGGAATCACCTCGGCCGCCTGTGATGGCGTAAGAATCGCCGACCAAATCGCATCACTCGTTTCGTCGCAGACGAACCCACAACAAGCGTCGACACATCAGGCTTCTGGCGCGACGTCCAAGGCCCACGACAAAATCTGAACAACGTGTTCGGTTCGAAGTTCGTGATGGGCCAAAATCAAACGTAAAAACGTCGTTCCGTCGTCGGTCACCGAATAGTTCACTAGCGCTTTATTGTCGCGCTTTAAAACGTTTCGCACATCCCGCGACCAGGTTTTGTCAGAAACAAATTTCCCGTCACCCACAGGCTTAAGAACCTGAACGCAGATGTTGAGGTACGGAGGAGTCTGAAGAAGCTTGAGGCCTTTTTGCTGCTTGATCCACTTAAACACTTCGTCTCGAAGTTCAAATTTCGTATCGACGATGCTACCTAAACCTTTGGTCCCCAGTTTTTTCCAAAGCCCCCAGAAGCTAACAATTTCAGGACGACGACCGCACTGCCAAGAGACCCGACCGCGATCGTACTCGCGGCTAGAAACGTCTTCGGCTCCACCACCCAAACCGCCACCTAAATCACCTCCGGACACTTCGTGAAAGAGATATTCCCCGCCGTGCACGTCATTGGCTTCAAGCAAAATTCCCTGGTGGCTTGTTAAAAATAAACTGCACGTCAAATCGCTACCTAAAAGTTTGTGCGCATCAAACGTAAAGCTTGTGGCCCTTTCCAAACCTTTTAACAAAGGCTTCGCCTTTGAACTAAAAAGCGCAGGGCCGCCCCATGCTCCGTCGACATGAACCCATAGCCCCTGGACCACATCACAAATCTCATCAATCGGATCAAACTGCCCTAGCACCGTGGTGCCAGCCGTTGCGATCACCATCAAAGGTTCGTGCCCTTCAGATTTTACCTCATTGATTTTTTCTTTAAGTGATTTCGGCGACATCCGTCCTTGATCGTCGACATCCACTGTGACGAGGCTCTCTAACCCCAGACCCAATGCCAAGACCGCTTTTTCTAAAGAGTAGTGCGCTTCGCGCGTGGAAAAGATGCGCCAGTTTGGTCGGTTTCCAAGTCTACGAAAATCTTCGCTAGCAACGGTTCTCGCGCAATGGATCGCCATGAAGTTCGCGGCACTGCCGCCAGGAACCACGACTCCTTCGGCCGTTTCAGGCCAACCGATTTCCGCATTGAGCGCCCGGATCGTTTCAAGTTCAATTAATGTAAAGGGGCCGCTGGCTTCATACGTCGCCATCGTCGTGCGCGATTCTGAGATTAAGTTTTCAGCTTCCAGGATTTCTGGGCGTGTGCCAGAAAAAAGCTGATTCATGAAATAAGGCGAATCGGTGCTGATTCGATTTTTTCGAAGGCGATCCAAGAGGTGTTCAAACTCGGGGTCCGACATTCCGTCGCGCCCCAATGAAATGCCAAGTTCCGACATCAAGGTACCTGGTGCCTTGGCCGCAAAGTTGAGATGATTGATAGGTGTGTCGGAAGGCGGTGTCTTTTTCATTTTAAAGTCTGGCGACTTTGTTACCACCGAAGCGTTTTAAGAGCGAGCGAACCTCGTCAGATTCAAGAAATAGCAGATAGCCAGCCATCATCGTAAAGCTAAAAACGAACAAACCCATCGTGGCCGCAATTCCTAGATGCAGCGCCCAACCGGCCAGGATCACCCAGCGGCGCGAAGCCCTCACCCACAAAAGAACTGGAGCATAAACTTCAAACAAGACCGTGCCCCAAGTCGCCAGCCCAATAATCAAAGGTACGGACTTTAAGAAGCTGAGGTCTGCCATCATCAGCTGCTCATTCCCGAGCACTTTCCAAATGGCTGTTTGATCCCACCAATCGCCACCCTTTAGCTTTTCAAAGCCCGTGTAGCCATAGATAAGACTCAATTGAATTTGCGAAAGTCGAAGACCGGCACTTGTCAGAGTTCTCGACCAAACAGGTTCTAGCCAAACTGGTTTGACACCGCTTTTTCTGGCTGCTCGGTCCCGGAAGTAAGAACGAACAGATATAGCTTCAGACGAATCCATGAACGTCAGACCAAAGAGCCAAAAGGTCGACACGATGTCGGCCCCATAAACGATCGAGATATTTCGCTGCATCAGCGCCACATGGGTCAAAAGCGCGATGAAAGCGAGAAGCCGACTTCCGATTCGCCCAAACACTCCAAACAAAAGCAAAAGAAGCGCTAACGCCTGAACAAGCTGCATCGCCAAGGCTTCGCCGAAATTTGCAGGAAGCCATGTGAAGGCCGGCTGGTGAAATTCTGGTAGGACTTGAATGGCGTATTCGAGCGCCATTCCCCCTACGTCCGTGTAGTAGAATTCCGTGTGTGGAATTCGCATCGCAAGATTCAATAGCAGTGTGGCCGAGAAGAAGATTCGAAAAAGAGCCACCGCACCTGGGCTAGCTGCTTGAAAAAAGAAACGATCAAAGCCGGCTATCAATCCGGCGCACATATTTTTCGCGATTCGAATCACTGCACCCACCGCACTCACGATTCACCATCCCTTGGACAGCTGTGCGTGGAGCTTGGAAAATTCATTGGCTCTGCCATGTCAGAAAAGTTTTCGAGATCTCGGTCCGTTCGAGCACGTTCAACACTTTGAATCTGACCAAACTTCTGCCGAACAGACACAGAGGTCGCTTTTTCGTTTTGCCGGCAAAGCCACGGGACTAAATATCTTGCGAGGCGCTGCTCGTTGAGAGAAAAAAACCGCATTGAAAAAAGCCTACGATTATAAAAATCGCTGTAGCCAAAACCCGTGCGACGCTCCGGCAAAAGGTTTGGTTCTGATTCCGTTTCCCCACCGTCATCGGTTTCAAACAGATAGGTGTATTCCAAATAAAAAATCGGGCTTGGACCTGGCGAAAAAAACTGCCAGGTCGTGTTCATCTGAAAGAGATTTGCATAGGGAACAAAATAACGGCCAAGTTCGCGAATCAGAAGACCGCTTCCCATTGGCAAGATCGTCACTGTTGCTAAGTGATAGATAATGAAAAAAGACAGAACGACTTTCAATGTGAAAGTCGTTCGATCTCGGCTCACTTTTCGTCCTTTAAAGCTTCGTCGTCAGAATCATCGTCAGAAAAGTCTGGCTTCGCCGAAAGTTCGTCGATCATGTCGTCCTCGGTGTCGGCACCAGCGCCGACACCTTCATCGGCGACAAAGTCGCCATCTGCCATATCAGACGATTCCGCTGAAAGCGCACTCAAAGCG
>JAXMMN010000508.1:0-4330 GCA_034366485.1 Bdellovibrionales bacterium | reverse complement strand
CGTAGTCCTTGATGCGTTCGGCTTCGGGATCGAGCCGATCCGCATACCTAAAGGCTTCGTTATGAAGGTCAATGGCTTCAGCCACACTTCGATCCGTGAGCAATTGCAGATTTTTTTCCGACGTATTGGGCACCGGGCCATAGAGTTGTTCGACCTTCGACAGAACTTGATCTAGATCGCCGAGGTCGGACATCGCGCCTGGTTTTAAGGTCTGGTTCGCAGTTCGAATCAATTGAAGAGCGTCGCGAAGTCCTCGGTTCACTTCTCGAAGCAGGCCGAGGGTATCTTGACCCGTTCCGAGAATACTCTGAAGTTGAGCGAGCTGTTGAATCGAATTGGCTAAGATTTGTGCCAGCAGTGGTAGGTCTCCGCCCCAAAAGTCTGCGCGCGCGGGCTTTGCGGCTAGGAGCGTGGCAATTGCGATCGCGGTAACGAATGCTCGGAATGTTTGAATCATCCGACCTCCTGCATCTTTAGACTGTTGGCATATCCATATGGAAAATGTGAGGCAAACTCGTCGACAACGCTTCTGATGGATCGACCGGGATTCTCGATGCGGACCTCATCGATTTTCGCGTTGTCAGTTTGGTCGCTCGTCGCGACCCAATATTCGATGGGACTTGGCACAGCTCGAATCACGGTTCGATTATTGTTGTAGATGAGAAACGCTTCTGAGTAAGAGCCCTTTTGCTGTCGCAGCGAACTTATGAGATTCAACTCTTGTTCGTTCAGCTTCAAAATTTTCCGTAGTGGTTCGAGATCTCCTCGTTGCATCAGAATGAACTTGGTCGCAGTGTTCGCCAGGATCGCACCGCCAATCGGGCTTGCGACAATTTCATCAAGACCTTGAGTTATGAACGTGATACCTGCACCAGCTTTTCGCAGTGTTCGAACGCAGTATTCCATGAATCCACTCGACGCGGGACTTTTCAGAAGTTCCCAGCATTCATCCATCAAAATTTGCTTACGACGGCCGAGAGCATCTTTTGTTTCGATCTGCGCGAGAATAAAGTCCGTGATAATCAAAATCATGACCGATTGAAGATCGGAATATGCTGATAACCCCTTAAGGTCGAAAACGACGAAGTCTACGTTAAGCGCCAGCCCATCCTTCCGATCGAGTAATCTTCCGTACGGACGTTCGCCAGTCCAAGAAAAGAGGATTTTGGCGAATGCCTGAAGCGAGTCTTCCGGACTATTCCTTAAAATTTCCGCAAGATCTGAAAGTGTCGGTGTGCCGGAATGTCGATCGTAGACTTGAATGAGGCATTCTTCTAGTAAGCTTCTTTCGAGCTTGGGCAGTTTTCCCACGTCTGGTTCCGACAGAATGTTTTCGAGCATTGCGAGTAAGAATTTGATCTTTTGCGGAGATGGTTTTGTCTCGCCCAGCGGAAGAAGCATCGGGTTGATAGAAATTGACGGCTGGTCTGAATTCGGCGGACGAATTTCGACGTACTGGCCACCAAGGAACTCGCAGAGTTTTTTGTAAGACCCCCCGATGTCCACAACATAGACCTTCGGCTTTTGCGTCATGTACTGAAGCAAAACGAGATTGTTGAGAAAGCTTTTCCCCGCGCCGCTCGAACCAGTGACCAGTGTATTGTAGTTAGGAAGCGTGCTATCGAATGGATCGTAAGCGACGAGCCCTCCGGAACGATTTCGAAAGAGACAGATGGGATCGATGCCGTCCCCAGAGAATTCTTGATAAATCGGCAGCAGATCGGAAAGGTTGTCGGTTTTAACTCTTTTGGGACGAAGCATTTTAGTAGCTCCGCACGGCAACATCGTCTTCCAAGCAGGGACACCTGCCACCGACTCGACGATCGCTTCCGAGCCGTTGAGCTCTCGGAACTTTGAAAGCACCGCACGCGACTTCAGATCAAGTTCGTCTCGGTTTTCCGCTCGAAGCAGAATCGTGATTTGCGCATAGAGTATTTTTTGGCCCGTGTTGAGAAGTTCACGCAACAGATCTTCGGAAGAATTGAGTTGTGCTTCACTTTCGAGATCGGTCGCTCGCCCTCCATGAGACATCGACATCGAGTGAGCCATTCGGCGTTTTGATTGAAGAAGTCCAAGTTCCTTCGATTGCGCTGGAACCTTGACGTGGCATTGTAGAACGCAGTGAAAGGGTAGATTGAGAAGTTTCGAGACCAGTGCTGAATGGGTAAACTCGGGTAGTGTCTTGAGCGTTAGAGTTCGGTGGATAAGACTGTCGAGCGTAAACGAGTCTTGATCGACGATGATATCCGCGCAGACAAGTTGTTCCCGCGGACTCGGCAGCGAAAGCTCCGGCGCTACCGCGAGTTCTTCGCACGAAAACTCTTGTTTGCGGTGCTCTTCAGAAGCCAATGGCGCTGATAGTGTTCTTGCCCGTCGCGGGTTGAGAAACCGATAGATCAATTCTCGGGTTTCGATTCGCGACATGGCGACCGCTTCGATGCCTGTGACTGCTAGGCTTTGCGTGATTGCGAGACGTGTTTGTTCGAGCGAGTGTTGTCGTTTGTTGAATACGGCCTTCGTAAGACTTTGAAACTCGCTAGGTGGCTGAATCAACTTTCGCCAAAAACTGGCGTTTCCTGCTGGTTCTGTTGCACCGGGACGCAAGTAGATGAAGAGGTACAGATCGGTTTTGACTAGTTCTAGATCTCGAAGTGATTTGTTCAACGCCGACCCGCGAGATTGGGCGACCCAACCCACGTCGGTTCCATCAGTTGAAAGTCCGAGATGCCGGTCTATGACGTTTTTGTAATCGGCATTCACGTCAACCACGAACGAAAGCTCGGTTTCGTCAGGTAGGCCGTTTAGGAAGCCTCGAATGTCTTGGTTGATTTGGTTGATCAAATCATCATCGAGCGTCTCTATCGCGAGGCCCTTCAATCGCAGAGCGGATGCAAGTGAACCGTCCGCAAGAATGACCGTGTTGTCGTAGAAGTCCCAATATGGAAGTTCATGTGCAAGCGAGTGTTCGACACGGAACTCTGATAGAGTTGACGGCATCTTATTCGTGGAAGTTTTCAATTTAATCTCCGTTGTTTCGAAGGAGCGGTTGGTAAATGGTGTCCGGGGCGCCTGCGACAAAGACCGTCGGACGCAACTTGAACTGAATCAAGTGTTGCAAGTACCCCTCTGGTTTTCCGCGTTTCACAAAATAGAGAGTGCCAGCAAGAGCGACTGTTCCGATCCACACAACCGGAAACTTCAGGCGAGTCGGGCCGAAGAAGAGATTGCTTAGCGAAAGGTAGAGAAAGATCAGTAAGAGGTCTGCCAGCTCGAAACCAAAAAGCTTCAGCCGGTTATCAAGGTTTCGCGGAACTTTCGTCACCAATAGGGACATTGCGCCTCCATCAAAGAAGAGGGGGCTCGTCGCCCCCTCAATTCGATTTAACGAACGGAACTTGAAATGAAATCGACAATGGCCTGCGCACCGAATCCTAGAATACATCCTATGACCGCGTAGATGATGTGTTGGCGTGCATTTGGATTTCCGCTCATGAAGCTGAAACCCGCGAATAGAAGTCCGATCGTCGCTAGCGTTGGAAGCACGACGTTCGATAGTTTAGTTTGGATGCCAATCAGGGAAGATTCAAAGCTCGCGAAGCTAGGCTCAGTAACCAGCAGGATCGTCAATACAACGAGCCCGATAGTTGTTAGAAGCTTACGCTCACAACTCATCAAATTCCTTTTTTTAAGCGGCGTCCGATCCCTCGAGGTTGGCCTCTGGTCCGGACATCACAGTTTTCTTTGTCGGAAGGGTGTTCAGATACAGATCATCAGTGGCGAACAAGTCCCAAGACAGCCTAAGTAAGTCTCGATTTTCACCGTCGAGCAGTTTTGCAGTTCCGACGTTGTTCCAAAAATATTTTCTCCCTTCACGAAACGAATCCTCTCGGGTCAGAATTACGAAATCGTATAGATCGAGATGTGTTCGCTCCGGTAACATGAAGAACTGGTCTTTGAGCAGCGTCTTTAGGTAAATCGTGTAGGTACTGGTCCCTTCGTTGATTAGCGCGTGACCGACCGACTTTAGTTTCTGAACTTTACCGCTAGCATCGATTGCGCCTTTGAAAATGTCGAAGCGAAAAATCGTTCGCTCGGAATTGTCCGTGATTTGCTTCAGTGCCTTTGCGACAAGTGTCTCTGCCTTTTCCATGAAAGGACCTCCGTTGAATTGGGTTTGATTCGTTATTCTGGTTAAGCGGCGAGTGGAAGAAACTCTTGAAGGAGTTCTGCCTCTTCGCGTGCATGGCTCAGCTGAATGATTCGAACTCGAGTATGGTGAATTGCGGATTCGATCATCGCGTCTGTTGAGTCCCAAGAGTGGCCAACGTAA
>JAXMMN010000507.1:0-7806 GCA_034366485.1 Bdellovibrionales bacterium | reverse complement strand
GACTACACTAGATAGTGGTTGCCAACAAGGTTGTTTTTAATTATTCCTACCCGTCTCAAATCTTCTGGAAGGAACGAGAATCATGGCAATCTGCGAACTGACAGGCAAACGCCCAGTAGTTAAGAACCTGGTCAGCCATTCAAATATCAAGACTAAAAAAACTGTACAGCCAAATGTGCAGAAGAAACGTCTCTTTAGCCAAGCTCTCGGAGACCTGGTTACATTGCGAGTTGCAACAAGTGCGATTCGTGATCTTGAGCATGTTGGCGGGTTGGATCGATTCATTCTTCGTCAGGATGATAAGAAGCTCTCTTCGCGAGCAATGGACGTAAAGCGTCGCATCGTTCGCAAGCTGAACCGCAAGTCGACTGCTGCCAAAGCAGCAAAAACTGCTAAAGCTGCAGCTGGAAAGGCGTAATCGCCATGAAATTGAAAGTATCAAAAGGTTCAACGGTAGAAGTCATCACTGGTTCTGAAAAAGGAAAACGTGGTGTTGTGCTTGAGGTTGATCCAACGAAAATGCGTGTACGCGTTCAAGGTGTAAAAGTTCAAACTAAGCACTCGAAAAAAGATGGCCTCGTTAAGAACGAAGGTATGATCGACTATTCGAATGTGAAGTTAGTAGAAGCTGCGAAAAAAGAAAAAGGCGCGAAGAAAACGAAAGCGAAATCTAAAACTGCTTAGTAGCTAACTTGAGTAGCTAAGTTTGGATGACGGGCCTAGCAGCCATTGAATTGGCAGCTTCGGAAGATGGAAAAGAGGAGGTACTACCTCCTCTTTTTGTTTTTGGGCCTCTTGCGATTCTCTGGTATTGATTGATCTACCTATCTGCAGGGAGAACTCATGCGATTTCTTTATTTAAATGTCATAGCGCTGATCGCTTTATCCGCGACAGTCTCTTTCGGCGCGACTCTTGATGGCAGTTTGGTCAATTTGGTTGTTTGCAAAAGTCCGGGTAAAGCGGCCTCTGGTGCTACGGATGCGGCATTCATGGCAGGTGGAAAAAAAACAGCCTCTGCTGGGAAAGCTGTTCGGACTCTTCGTGTTTACGAAAATAAGTCCGGCACTGAGGGCTGCCTTGCGACTTATTCGAAAACGAATGTCGAAAGGACCGTCGGCTCGAGTCGGCAAACGAAGCAGTGCCAATCGATTTTAGAGGGAATTCGCAAGAACCTCGAATCAAGTAACTGGTCATGTAAGCAGGCTATGGATCCATCCGTCGTTAAGTCGACAGTCGCCGCGGTTTCCGACACGAGTGTCGAAAGCAGCGCAAGCGAACCGGACGATCTTGAAAAAGAGCTGAACAAACCTGACGCTACCACTGTTCGATAGTTGTGTGAGTGTGGGCGACCTGAAGTAAAATCTGAATCGAAACAACAGGGTGAGCAAATTGATTGCTTCAAAACAGGATTCTGAGGCGCAGGTTTCTGAAAAGTTGGGCGTTGCTGTTGTTCAATTGACCTCCGCCAATAGCGTCAAGTCGAACGAGGTAACCGTTCGTCAGGCGTTGGTTGAAATCGCAAAGCGCGGTGGCACCAAGCTGGTTATTCTGCCGGAAAATGTTTGGTTTTTACGTCTGGTAGATGGTGAACAGCTTCCAGATTTTTCTGACGCCTCTGAGTTTCATCGGGAAATTCAGGAATGGGTGGAAGCCAATGACTGCGCTGTCGTCTTTGGAGCAGTCCCAGTTTCTCGGGCACTTTCAGGTGACAAAAAGCCGTTCGCGGCCACCGCCGTCTTCGAGCCTGGTCGGCCATGGCACGTTCCGTACACGAAGGTGCACCTTTTTGATGTCGATGTAGCTGGTCATAAGCCAGTTCGTGAGTCTGACCATCTTGTTGGTGGAATGAAGCCAATGGTTTGGGAGTTTCGCGGTTGGAAGTTTGGCTGTGCCATTTGTTACGATGTTCGTTTCGCAGAGCTCTTTTCAGTTTATGCAAAACAGGGCGTCGATGCGATTTTCTTGCCCTCGGCTTTCTTGGTTCCAACTGGTAGACAGCACTGGGAGATTCTCGTTCGGGCGCGAGCCATCGAGTCGCAGGCTTATCTCTTGGCGCCCGCCCAGTCTGGGGACCATGTCGATCAGTCCGGTCGAGGGGCCAGTGTACGCAAGACCTATGGTCGGTCTATGATCATTGATCCATGGGGTCGAATTCTTGGTGCGGCGCAAGTCGAGCGTTCCGGAACAGAAATCTTGTATGCCGAACTAAGTCGGGATGAGATTAGCAAGGTTCGAATGCAGATTCCAATGAAGGACCATCGACGTCTTTAGGTGGAGGAAATGTGAAGAGAGTAAGATTTTATACCGTGGCGATTTTGTTGAATGTCACGATTGGTGCCTTCGCAGCCCAAACGCTCGCGCAAAATGCGAAGCAAAGTAAGGCTGATCAGGCGGCTACCGAGCAAAGCGCGGCTGAAAAAAACGCTGCCGAAAAAAACGCTACCGAAAAAAACGCAAAAGTATGGAAGAAATTTTCGGAATCCATTTTGTCGGCACGCAATCCAGCGAGCGATCTCGTTGTCAGCGGAAGCGTGCAGCCAAGAAAACGTTATCCGGGTGGGGCTGATGAAGATGATCTTCAGGTCCAGCCAGTATTGGCCAATCCAAGTCGTGGCCTAGAGGCACACGACGCGGCGGTAAGTGAAGCCGCAACAAATTCTTCTGGCGAAACATCCGCTTCTGATTAATTGAGACGGTTTTTGGGGGACTTTATGAATGCAGTTCAGCGCGAAGAAATGGAAGTTGATGTTCTGATCGTGGGCGGCGGTGCAGCCGGCCTGTCGGCAGCACTCCAACTTAGAAAGCTGATGGCCAAGCATGACGAAGAAGTGACGGCGGGAAAGCGGCAGGGCCGACTTCTCAGTGACCTCATGGTGGCTGTGATCGACAAAGCCGCTGAGATTGGGGCACACGCTGTCTCAGGCGCGGTATTAAACCCGATCGCACTTCATGAGCTAGTTCCTGATTTTCGCGAAAACGGTTGTCCGATTGAATGTGTTGTTGAGCACGACGAAGTTCACTTTTTGACGAGATCCATGAACGTGAAGGCGCCGGTGACTCCGCCGCCGTTTAAGAATGAAGGAAACTTTTTAATTTCGCTTTCAAAGTTCAATCGCTGGTTGGGACAACAGGCCGAAGCGGCAGGTGTGAACGTCTTTTCTGGTTTCGCGGCAGTTGAAGCGCTTTATGATGACAATGGAAAAGTCGTCGGTGTGCGAACAGGCGATAAGGGTGTCGATAAAAACGGTCAACCGAAGCCTAATTTTGAACCCGGTCTTTTGTTGAAGTCCAAAGTTACAATTTTTGCCGAAGGCACGCGAGGTTCGCTGTTTAAGCAGGTCGCGAAAAAGTTAAACTTGTTTGATGGTAAAAACCCCGACGCCTACGAAGAGGGCGTTAAAGAAGTCATCCAGTGTCCACCGGGCACCGTGAAGGCTGGTCAGGTCATTCATACGTTGGGTTTTCCGCTCGATAAAACAATCGGTGGAACTTTTATTTACACGCTTCCAAACGATCAGATTGTTCTCGGTTTGGTCGGATATCTGGACACGCATGACCCGCTCTTTGATCCACATCGAGAGCTTCAGCGTTTGAAAACTCATCCCTTCATTATGAACATGATCAAAGGTGGCAAAGTCATCGCTTACGCCGGTAAGACTTTGCCTGCGGGCGGCTGGTACTCGATGCCGAAACTTTATCATGACGGAATGATGGTTTGCGGCGACACGGCGATGATGGTCGACGTGAAAAAGCTGAAGGGTATTCACCTAGCGATGAAGTCAGGAATGTTGGCTGCTGAGACGGCGCTGGACGCGCTCGTGTCGGAAGATTACTCCGCGGCAAAATTGAAGTCCTACTCGGATCGCATTGAAGCGAGCTTTGTAAAAAGCGAGCTTTGGGCGACCCGAAATTTCCATCAAACTCTTTCGATGGGGTTGGTTAAATCGGCGCCGCTTTTGGCTTTGCAGGAAATCACTGGCGGCCGAGGCCTTGTGGACGAAATGGGCTCACACGCAGACTGGACAACGACTGAATCTCTGGTCGAAATGTGGGGTGCCCGCGGGTGGGAGCATCCGGATACTCAGCTACCGAAGCCAGATGGGGTTTTGTTTTTCGACAAACTTTCAAGCGTTTACCTGACCGGTACAATGCACGACGAAGACTCGCCCAATCATCTTCTTGTCGCCAACACGGACTTTTGCCGTGACGTTTGCCACGATAAGTATCGGTCACCCTGTAACCATTTTTGCCCCGCAAGTGTGTACGAGATGGTTCCGGAGGAATCTGCAAGTGGTGGCTTGACGGGTAAGCAACGTTTGCAAGTGAACTATACCAACTGCATTCATTGCAAAACTTGTGATATCAAGTGTCCTGCGGACAACATCACGTGGACAGTGCCCGAAGGCGGCGGCGGTCCGAACTACAAGGAAACTTAAATCCATGGCTACTTTCTTTGCTCTGACTTCTAGAGGTCTCGTCGATGTATTGCGAGACGAACTTGCAGAGCTTGGGGCAAGAAAGTTGGACAAGGAACCGGGTGGGGTTTATTTCGACTCAAACTGGGCGACGGTTTATCGCGCCAATTTGCGATTGAGAACTGCGACGCGAGTTGTTCGACCGATTTTGCACTTTCCTGCGTACAAGAACGAAGAACTTTACAGCAACATTCGGAAATTTGATTTCACGTCGCTGATTGATGCCGAAGGCACGATCGCTGTTGAAGCAAGTGTGCGCGACTCGGCATTTAAAGATCAGCGTTTTGTGGCGATGAAAGTCAAAGACGCGATCGTCGATCAGTTTCGAGAAAAAACGGGTGTTCGTCCGTCGGTCGACACCGATAATCCAGACCTCGTTGTGGTTGTGCGCGCATTTAAAAACCACTTTTCGGTGAGCCTTGATACGTCGGGTGACCCGCTGTTTAAGCGCGGCTACCGCACCGGCACGGGCGAAGCACCGCTGAAGGAGCACGTGGCAGCCGGACTTCTTCGTTTGGCCGAATGGGACGGCGAGACGCCAATTGTTGATCCGATGTGTGGATCCGGAACAATTCTTATTGAGGCGGCCCTTCAGGCGAGAAAAGTAGCACCAGGTACTTTACGCCGAAAGTTTGGCTTTATGGGTTGGAAAGGTTTTGATCAGGCGATTTTTCAACAAGAGCTAGAAGCGACATTGGCTTTGGAAGAAGAAGCCGCGACGAAGTTGGAAGCGACATTGGACCGAGTCTATCCAAATCCACTTCCAGTGGTCGCGGGCGGAACGCAGGAAGAAAAAAAACGTCCGCTGTTTTTTGGTTATGACGTCGATTCCAAGGTCATTAAAATCGCCCAGGCCAATGCGCGTGAAGCGGGCGTCGATGATCTGATTAGCTTCCGACGGCATCCGATGGAAACATTGGAAGCACCAGTCGAAAAAGGCATCATCATCACGAATCCGCCCTACGGGACGCGCCTTGGTAACACAGAATCCTTGAAGGACACGTATCGCGATCTCGCGTTTACGATGAAGAGCCGCTTCAAAGGATGGACCGCATTTGTTTTGTCGGGTGACCCCGTGCTATCGGCATCTTTTAAATTAAAAGCGACTCGAAAGTCGCTCGTCTATAACGGCCCCATTGAGTGCCGTCTTTTGAAATACGAAATGTTTTAGACTTCTTCGTCCTTCCATATAAGTGCATTTGCCAGATTTGACGGTTTCGTTCCTAAGGTAGCTCGTTTGGCTTTATAGGCCTCGTATTCAGAATGAAAAGTCTCGACCGAGACTTTTCCAGCGCCGTGATAATCTAAATTGGCATCTCCGTGTTCATCGAGATCTTCGGTGATAATTTCAAGTGCTCTTACTATTGCATCCAGGGCAGAAAGGACTTCGTCGGAAGCTCCATTTTTTTCCGAGGCCCCTTTTTCATCTAGGTAAGATTTCGCCAATTCGTAGGCTTGAAAAGAACGTCCACTGGATAGGTAGCGAACCATATCGTAAAACGGTTTCTCTAGATTGGGGCGGGATGGAAGGCCTAAAAGCGAAAGGAAAGCAGGGTCCTCATAGAACGGTTCGAATTGCCGATTAGAGATGGCGTGCTTACGCATATCTTTTTCGACCTCGTAGGCCTTTGAAAGAGAGTCCAGCATTTCTGGTTTTTTCTTTTCAACGGCGAAAGCCGCTGCTTTCCAGAAGTAGCCCCACCGATACCAGGTGCCGACGTCTAAATGGGCTTTTGCGGAGATGAGCTTATCTGCAGCCGCAATCGCTAGAGTCGTTTTGCCAGCAAGCACGTAGGCTTTCGCGAGGTAAGCGTTTGAGTCGGGATCGTGATCCGAATACGGGAGGAGGAGTTCGATCGCCTCCGCTAGATTTTCCGGCTCTCCAAAATGAAGAAGGTCGTCGACCTTCCTCAGTAGATCCATATTTTGGAAGAGGATCATTTTCGAAGGTTCTCCCACGCGAATATTAGGCGCCGGGCTTCATGATCGCGAGATACGCAGCCACGGTTCCAAGAGCAATGCTCATGATAAGGACTGGCATAGCTAGAG
Source organism: Bdellovibrionales bacterium (assembly GCA_034366485.1). Taxonomy (GTDB): domain Bacteria; phylum Bdellovibrionota; class Bdellovibrionia; order Bdellovibrionales; family JAMPXM01. The sequence goes on along the minus strand of JAXMMN010000507.1, from coordinate 1,281 downwards.
TCGGTTTCTTTTTTAGGATGACAGGGGTCGCTCCTAAGATCAGCCAGATCACGATTTTAATGTAAACCCATGTTCCCATGTCGCGCGCCATTCCTAACCGCGCGAGCAAGCCAAAGCCTGCGACCAGCATAATGATCGAGGCAACGCCGTGAAGGATCATCAACGGCTTTCGCTTTTCAAGCGGCACGTAGGCGAGAGCGCCCAACGAAATGAATAAAACAACGAGACCAATTAGATGCAGAATTTTGTATGTTTCATAGCTCATGGGTTTGGTTGCTAACTTAAAGACTGGAAGATGTCAGTTTCTTTGGCTCCGATTCGTTGCGCCATTGACGGATTGCAGATGATCAAGGGCCTCGTTAGGCTTTCCGCAACAGGGGTAAAACAATGCGGACCAAATCAGCGATGAAACCGGCGAAAACTGACAAGAATAGCTCACACTTAAAGATCCCTGTGGAAGTGAAGCAGGCTTGGACGTCGGCCGTTGAGGTTCGTAATCGGGCATATGCGCCCTATTCTAAGTTTAAAGTCGGTGCGACGATCGTCGATCACGAGGGGCGACACTTTCATGGATGCAATGTTGAGAACGCGTCCTACGGTGCGACAATTTGCGCGGAACGAAATGGAATTTTGTCAGCTGTAGCGGCGGGTGCGAAAAGTTTGATGCACGTCGTGGTCGTGACGGAAATGAATCCGCCAGCAGAGCCATGTGCATTGTGTCTTCAGGTGATAGGTGAGTTTGCAACCGATGAAACCCGAATTTGGCTTTGTGATCTCAAAGACGTTCGGGAGGTCCTAAAGCTAAAGGACCTTTTGCCAAGGCATTTTGGTCCGAAGTCCTTGGCGCGTGGCTTGAAAAAATAGTTGGCCTATTCCGCTTTCTCGCCGTCCAGCTTCGAAAGGCCTAAGCTTTTCAAGAGCGAAGGCAGTTTCGACAATGCGAGATTCATGCGCATAAACTCGCGCATCGGCATCAATGGATTCCCGCCATAGGCCCCGGGTTTCGAAATCGATTTACGTACGACGGAAACTCCTGCTAGCTGGACTCCATCACAGATTTCAATATGCCCTGTCACAGAGGTGTTTCCGCCACAGATAAAGCCGCGGCCGATTTTCGTTGAGCCCGCAACATTGAATCCCGCGGTGATGATTGAACCTGCGCCTATGGAAACGTTGTGCGCAACATGGATTCGATTGTCGAGGATGGCTCCTTTGCCGATTCGAGTTTCGCCGAATGTACCGCGGTCAATTGTGGCTGTGGATCCTAAGTGAACTCCGTCT
>JAXMMN010000506.1:0-2620 GCA_034366485.1 Bdellovibrionales bacterium | reverse complement strand
GGCGTCCCCACGGACCATTGATCGCTGTACCGTCGACGTGCACTTTGGGTTCGCCAAGGCCTGTGAGGGTTTCAAGGTTTTGAAGACGCTTTGAAAAAGCAACGTACTCGAGAACCTTGTGACGGGTTTCCGCAAGAAGTCGTGTATCGCCGGTTCTCGCGGGTCCTAAGATCGCCTCAACAACAAGTCCAGCGTCGCGGATCCAGTGAAAATAGTAGTCCGGCTCGCTACGCGTGCGGGCCGCGATGATCGCACCAGGAAGGCCATCGGGGCGCGAAATGTTTTCCAGTACTTTTGTTTTCGCGACAGTGACCTGTGTTTCAAGCCAAGTTTCAATTCCGGTGCTTTGAAAGCTCGCTTCGCAGTCTGTCAGCGCAGCCGCATTAATGCTTAAAAGCAGAATCGGCCCAAGTAGGAATAGGTAGAACTTCATCAGGCCTTCCTAGCACGCTTCCGCCTAACTATCATTGAACTCTGTTAAAATGCTCTGCGAATCGCTTTACAGTCTGGTGTTTTTTCCTGAACACTATGAAGAACATGGAAAACAAAAGTGGCTCGTCAGTTTCCTCTTTTTTGTTGGCCTTGAATCTGACCGATTCGGACCAGACGGCTCAATCCATTGCGGCCCTAAAGACAGTGACCAACGCCGACGATTCAATGAAGCCCGTTTTGGTTGAAGCGATTTTAAGTCGAATTCGCCAAATGCCTGTTTCCAAGTTTAACCCCATTGTCGCCTCGTACCTTTGGCGGCAGCAGCTTTTCGGGTCGAATCAAGACGTTGTCGAGAAGTTTCTGACCGCAGGTCTTGCGGGCTTAGATCACACGACACAGGCCGGGATTCTTCGTGCCTGTGCTCAAATCGAAAAGCCGTCCTCGGAGCTGAAGCGTGCGATGAAGCAGTTTCTTTTGACCAAGCCGACCGGTCGGCCGCTTCTTGCAACTGCGATTTTCTTTATGAAACATCACCTGGACGAGCAGCTGACAAGTGTCTTCCAAGACGAGAAGTACGCAGAACGTGTTCACAGCGGGCTTTTGCGAATACAAAAGGAAATTGATAGGGCCTTTGCCACGGATCCCCAAATTGCAGAAGACGAACGTTTTTATTTAACGGCGATGTCTAAGCTTCGGGATTTTTTGACCAAGGCGCTTGGTGCGGCCGGAGAAATTTTTAAAATCACGCCGCTTTCGATGGGATCTTCTGATTTTTACTGCTCAAGCTGTGGGCGAAGAATCAAAGTAGCAAGCAGCCGAACAGACGCCCGCATGAGTGTGAACTGTTCTCATTGTGGCGCACGAATGCACGGTCCCCCCGATACCGAATAGATACAGAATAGACACTGAATAGAATGACGTCAGCACGGAGTAGAATACGCATGAGAACGGTGATTGTTGGGGCGGGAATTACGGGGCTAGCACTCGGAAGTCTGCTAAGAGAAAAGCATCCGAACGACGAAGTCACAATTCTTGAAAAGAGCCGCGGCGTCGGCGGCCGAATGGCGACACGCAGGACAGATCTTGGAAAGTTCGATCACGGCGCGCAGTTTTATTCAAAAAAAGATTCAATGTTGTGGCTTCACCAAAAGTGGCAAAATGAAGGGCTTGTCGAGAAATGGTTTCAGTCTGAAAATGTCGACAAGTTCATTTCGCGAGCAGGGATGACGGCGCTAGCAAAAAGTCTCTCCGCAGTGCTTTCAGTCGAGCTTGGAAAAAAAGCACTAAAGTTGAATTCTGTTGCAGGCGGCGTCTGGGAAATTGAGATCGAAAATCACGAGGCAATAAAAGCAGATCGCGTTGTTTTGACCGCACCCATGCCGCAAAATTTGGAACTACTTGATCGAAGTGGAATTGAAGTCAGTGATCGGCTGCGCCAAGTCGCTTACGCAAAAGCGATTGTCTTGCTTTTTGAAGGGGTCAGCTCTGGCGAATTCGACGGCGTGCATGGCTTCAAGGAGAATATTGACGAGAGTGTTTTTTCTGTCGCGAATCAATTTGGAAAAGGACTGCACAGCGTTCCGTCTTGGACCGTTGTGATGACTCCAAAGTTTAGCGATCAAGTCTTTGACCAGGATGATGAGCAGATTCTTTCGCTGGCACTCCGAGAAATTACGAAGCTAGTGCCCGAGCTTACCTATGAAACCGTACAGGTCAAAAAGTGGCGCTACAGTCATCCGACCAAGCTCGCTTGTTTGAAGGAGGAACCACTTTTTACGGTGGTCTCGGAAAATCTATTTCTAGCAGGAGATTCTTATGGCGGCGCAAGCGTGGCAGGTGCGGTTGCGAGTGCGAACCAATTGGCAAGCTTCATACTGGTCGGCGATCGCGCGCGCCAAAGCTAGGGCGATCGCCCATACCAAACTTGATTCAAGACTTTGTAGGTGTTCGCGTAAGCGCGAATGCTGAAGTCGATCGGATCAGAATAACCTCCGCCGAGCGCCAAAGAAATAGGAATCGAGCGATCTTTCGCGAATTCAAGTACCGTTTGATCGCGCTTCATGAGGCCTTCATAGGTGAGCGAAAGCTTGCCAAGCTTGTCCTCCTTTAAAGGATCGACGCCCATTTGATAAAAAACGAACTCCGGTTCGAAGCGTTCCACTTCACGCATCACGGTATCAAGTGCTTC
>JAXMMN010000505.1:0-11355 GCA_034366485.1 Bdellovibrionales bacterium | reverse complement strand
CCCTATGCGAGACCAGTGTTTCAGATCAGCATGACCCTGTCGCTCTTGATCGCGGCAGCGGTCAGCTTGTGCGCGCTTCTCTCGCCCAAGGGCACAAGAGTGTGGAAACTTCTTTATTCGGCACGCTTTTATCTGAAAACCTTTGGACCATTTTCTGCGCTTGCAGCCTATGGCGGAGCGGCGGTTCACGGAACTGAATATCTTTTCGTTACGGACAAAGTTGTTTCGTCTGAACGAAAACAAAATCGATTCTACGCCTCGTCCGCTGTTTTTTTGGGCACAATCGCAATCGTGTTTTTCAGCTTCGCCGCCATTCGATATCCAGAATTATTCTTTCCTTCGATGAACAAAAATCACTCGGTAGGACTCACCGCAATTGCGGCCGGAATAATCCTGACGCATTTTTTTGTCGACTACTTAATCTTCACACCAAAACACGATTTCGCCAAACCGCTGCTGAAAGTACTCAGCACTCCCCCTGCTTCTACTCCTCAGAAGCTCGACATTTAATAGTTCCTTTTTCTCGATAAGCATCCCCGCGAAGCAGAACTCGACTGCGACAGTCGGTTGCGATGTAGGCTTCAATTTTTTCAAAATAGACAGGCTGTCGGCTGGCGATCACCGTCCCGGCTGGATCGACAAACACTCCTGCGGCCGGATCGAGATCTAGTGCATCAACACACGCATTGGACTCAAGCAAAATACATTTCACTGGTTTGCCGCTTGAAGCTCCGCTCATCATTGCCCAGCCAAACTGCTGATTGCGGTACCCGATGAGCGCAGGATAAAGAGCCCAGGCAACAAGGAAGCAAATCCAAACCTTCAATTTCCAACTTCGGACCGAAACCAGAATGTCTGGATCCAGGATCGGTTCCTTCCAAGCGTAAATGACGATGACTACAAAAACCGAAAAGTACAACATGGCTCTCTGAAGCCCGATAAGACCCGCGATCTCAAGCTGAAATGCAGCCAAAACTCCCAGCACGGCTGTTAGCGCGCCGCCTGCAAAAAACAAACGACTCTCGCGCACCGACATGGATGTGTCCCGACCACGCCAAGTGCGAGCATCAGATAGAAGGAAAAGTCCCGCGTGACCGATAAGCACAAACAGTCCCACGGTGGCCAAGCCGTCGGCGTTGTTGGTGAATGTTGAAACCAAGGTATGAAATACGACAGCAAGCGCAAATCCCAACACGCGTGTTTTCGGAAAAAGCAGAAGGAGCGCCATCGAGAACTCAAGCGGCACGACAATGTAGCTCAAAAGGATCGGAATCATTCGCACAAGGCTAGGCTCGAGCCGCACGAGCTCCTCAGGAAGTCTCGCCGAAATCGCATCGGGAATGTAGACTTGCATTTTCGCGAAGTTGAAAAGCTTGTGACTTGCAGCGGAAAAGTAAAGCGAAACGAGAAGCAGAAGATTTGGAAAATGGCTCTTTGTTTGAAGTCCAATTCCGAGCGCCATCATTGAAAGTGCTGGGAAATACCCAAACACGAGGCGCTGTTCCGTCGACAAAAGTTGAACACTCAAGCCAGCTATACCAACGGCGAGTGAAAGCCGACCCACCATTTTTAGATGAGCGAACCAAGTGTCGTCGTGGTCAAAAGTCGAAAAAAACTTTCGAAGCAACACCAACAGGAAAATGCCGAAAAAAATCACGATCCACGCCAATGCGGCGACAAGAATATTTGAATCGATCCAGTTCAAGCCCTCCGCCGGCAGATGCAAAGCCGAAGATCGAAAGTCGAGTAGGTTCGAATGACGAACAAAAATCGAGTACAAAAGTACGACCAAATTCGAAACGAGGCCGATACAAAGAACAAGTCGATGGGAGATCATTTCTCACTCATCCGGCTGGAAGCGCCGGGGGGCCGCACAAGCCCGATCGGGCCGATGGCTTTGAGATCGCGCCAAAGATAGCGAAACGGAATGAGGTTCGACAGAATCGGATTTTCAATCACTCGTGATTCGCCAATTTCGCCCGGCAAACCGTATTCAATCTTAGCCGCATCAAATCGCTGGTCAAAGGTGCGCTTTAACTCACCCAACGCGAGAGTTTTAAACAGTCGATCCCAGATCGACAGCATGCCGCCGAAGTTGAGATTAAAAACTTGCTCGTCCCGGCTGTGATGTAAGTGATGGTCGCGGGAATCAATGAATACAAGCCGCAAAGGGGCCGGAAGGCGAAAGTATCGACTGTGCGTCAAGGCTTGGTAAAACCCGTTGATGAGACCCACCAATGCCAGCATCGACAATGGAACTCCGACCAATGCGAGCGGTAAGTAAAACCAATATGTCAGCGCCTTGTTAAAAAATGAAAGCCGAGTGGACATCGACAGATTTACAAATTTTGGCTGATGGTGCACGGCGTGAACTGTCCAAAACAATCCCAACCGATGCATCGACCGGTGGTGAATGTAGTATGTGAAATCAACTGCAATCAAAGCCAAACCGACAGCCCACCATGACCATGGCAATTCAAACGGGCGGAAGGCGAACAAAAAACTATAGAGCTTCACAAGTGGCGGAATGAAAACATACTTCCCTAAATTGTGAAGCACGGTCATTGCGAGACTCGAAAGAGACTCGCGCAGTGACGCACCGGTCGGCCGAACACGACGATCAAACGCTGTTTCCGCTAGGAAAAACAGGAACAAAACACCATACATCAACAACTCAAGATCAAATTTCATGAGCCATCGATAAACTGTTTCCCACATGAGAATATCCTAGCTCACTATTTCACACTTGCGCCAGACCCGACAGACAACAATACTTTAAAGATGAGGGGAAAATATCTTAGCGTATTCGTAGGAATTTTCTTTCTTTTCTTAGTCTTTGCGCGTGGCTCACTTCGAGACTCGACCGGCAATGGGTTTCAAGACAACGCACCACAACGCCAGCGCAGTTCCTCCAGAATAAAATTTTTTGAAGTCGCAGCAACAAGTGGGCTCGATTTTTTTAGCGACCTTTGGTTTCCCAATCCGACTCTCAAACCTTCCACGCTCGCTCTCGTCTCGATTTATCCGTCAACTTCCGTCTACGATCTCAATACCGATGGTCTTCCCGATGTTCTCATGACTAGCCCTCATCCAAAGACCGGGATTCAACTCTTTCTCAATCGGTCGACTTCTGAAAAGGTTCAGTTCACGAATGCGACCAACCAATACGGACTTGGTATTGAAAACCTAAAGCCCGGTGTATCGCGCGCAATGTTTGCCGACGTTAATCACGATGGTAAAGTGGATCTTGTGGTCGCACGGTTCGGGTGCCATGAAATCTTACTGGGACAAGGGCCTGGCAAGCCATTTCAGCCATTGCCATCAGCTTTACAGGGATATTGTTCCAATGCAGTTGGGCTCAACGTTGGTGACTTCGATCGCGACGGCTTTCTCGATCTATTTATCGCGGACTACTGGCGTGAAGACGATCTCTCAAACTCTGTGCCTAGGGCGCCCCGACTTCGTGCTTCGAGAGCTGAACAGCCAGGTGGCAAGCGCGTGATTTTTCGTGGACTCGGTGACGGACGTTTCGAACGAACTGCCTGGCTTGATTTTCTGCCGCGAAGCTATTCGAACAACGCGGGAATTGCAGACATTAATTCCGACGGTTGGCTGGATCTATACATCGCCAATGATTACCAACACGACTTTCTGGTTTTAAACAACAAAGGCACAGGATTTGTCGACGGCACAGAAAAGTGGGCACCTCTGGCTTATCATGGCCTCAATGGAATGAATGCCGACTTTGGCGACTTCAACAGAGATGGACGGCTTGATCTCTACGTCAGCAACATCTCGGCGCCACCCTTTGTCGCTTACAACAATGTTCTTTGGACCAATATGGGCGACCGCTTCGAAGATCAGGCGCGCGATCTTGGCGTTGCTCACTGTGGCTGGTCGTGGTCCGCCAAGTGGAGTGACTTTGACAATGACGGACAGCTGGATCTCGTCGTTGCAAATGGACGCGCGCGCGGACCTGGTAGCGAAGTGAATACAGCAAGATCCGTTTGGCACGCCCGCGCGCTCGCTCTTGATGTCCCTTACTTTCTTCGCCAGATTGACCCGCTTCTCGACTACCCCAACACCCACGGTCGCCATCTTTCTGGCTTTGCTCGAAACTGCCTGTTTAGACAGAATGACGGAAAATTTTGGGATGTCGCTGAACAAAGTGGTTTGACCGATATTGAGGAAGGTTATGGCCTCGCGCTGATCGACATCGATTCGGACGGAAGAATGGACTTCACGACCTCAAATCTCGGCGGGCCGGCTGTTCTCTACCACAATCAATCGCCCCAATCAGCAGACGCAAACTGGATTGGATTCAAACTCGAGGGTACCGAAAAATTTCGCGATCCATTTGGCGCATTGATTGAACTGAATCTATCAAACGGTCGAAAGCTTTTAAGTCTCTACTACCCCACCAACGGTTTCAATAGCCAAAGCGATAGCCGAATTCACTTTGGCCTAAGCCCACAAGATGGAAAACCAGTATCCGTGGAAGTGACCTGGCCAACCAAGGTCGGGACTTCTCCACAAAACCAGCGCTTCGACGGAATCGTTCCGAACACTTACAATGTACTTTCGCAGCAGCCTTCGGGGACGCAGTGATGAAGCTCATCGAGCGAATTCGAAACTTTGACGCCCGTTGGATTGTGATTTTCAATCACACTTCGTTGTTAATTTTTGGCCTAGCTGCTGCTTGCGTTCAAAGGCGGCCCGAACAAATTGTTTTTGCCTTTGTTGTCGCCTATCTCGCTGAACTCCTCATTAGCAAAGTACGTGGTGATTCATGGGCCGTCACAAAAGATCACTTCAAATCAGCGACTGTTATTGTCCTCGGACTGCTCATCTTTTTGCTTTCACGACACTGGTGGTTCTATGGTGCGGCCGCGCTCCTTGCGATCGCTTCGAAAACACTCATCTTAAGACCTAGCGGGCAACATGCCTACAATCCGACGGGATTCGCAATTCTTTCGATGGTCGCAGTTTTTCCTCACCACGTTTTTGTTCGCGGCGATCAGTACAATGGCTATCTGCTTCCGTACCTCGTCGTCCTCGCTTTGGGAGTGTTAACGACCTATCTCGTCGATCGTTGGCGCCAAACCGTCTGCTACGTAATCGGATCATTACTCACAAGTCTCATCGTTTCGGCTTTCGACCCGCAGCGAGAGCTGCTCCGACTGTTTGGCCCTGATTTCGGTGTAGAGGGGCTTTTGTTCATGCTTTTCATGTTTACCGATCCAAAGACGTCGCCGCGGTCACACCGTCTGCAGGTTTTGTCGGGATTGGTGATTGGAGTCTTGAATGTTTCCTTTCGAACATTGGAGTTCGCTTACTCGCAGTTCCTTGCGATTTTTATCGTCGCCTCGTTTGTCGCTCCTTGGTTTGATGTCGTCGAAAAAGGAATAGCTTCTCTCTCAATGAAGTCAGAAACGCCCAAAGGAGGCTTATTGCCAAGGCCTCTCACAGGCCTTCTGCTCATCCTTGTCGCCGCAATTCCGATCTTGGCCTACTTGCTGAAAGTCGAATCCTGGCCCCTTACTGATTACCGCATGTTCACGGAACGTAAAACAATACAGCAGTCGACAGCCCTCTTGATTCGCGTCGACGACAATCGAATTCAACTCTCTCGTTCTTACCTTGGGCTACATTTTCTGGTCGAGTCGCTCATCCGATCGAAGCGAGTCGAAACTGCCATGCAAGTCGTTCGCTATCTCTACAAATCTCACGTAAGCGCAGGTGGCAAGCCAGGAAATGTTCTCATTGTCGAGCGCCTCCGACTAAATCCAGAGGGAAATGTCGTCGTCACTGAAAGTCTGCTCAAATTCAAAGTGCGGGAATCATATGATCAATGATCTCCGACTTCGACTCTATTTTTTGGGACTGATCGTACTGGTTTTCTTTAAAACGGCCAATGGCCCGATTGTCGACCTCGTTCCTGCACTTGCCTCCTTCACTGAAATTACGGGATGGTCGCTTCGCACAAGTGGCCAGGTCATTTCGCTAAAATGGCTTGCGATCGCATCACTGGCTTCGTGTATTTGGCTACCTAAAAATGCCATCACCCGCTTTCTCGGACTTCTGTTTTTTAGTTTTTTTATGCTGGGACTTTACTCTCAGGTTTATAGCCGGCAATTGGATTACATTCCCCATAGCGAAAACATTCATTTTTTTCTTTTGCTCGCACTTTTTGTTGTTTCGCTTTCAAAAATTGAAATTGAAAAGAAACGGCTCAATCAGGTTTTCTGCTTCATCATTGGCTGGACATACGCGGCCGCTTTTCTTACGAAAATCGACAACGTCGGCTGGGATTGGGCCACCGGAGAAACGCTCCCTGCCTACTTCACCACTTTCTGGCTTATTACCGAAAGTTCCACACTTGCCGATTTGGCGCGCTCGCCCAACTTTACTAAGCTGGTTGGAATTAGCACGCTTGCCTTCGAGCTTTTCGCTCTCCCTCTGTTGCTCTTTTCCAAGACAAGAAATCTCACAATTCTGGCGGCGCTAATCTTTCATTTTTCTGTGTGGTGGATCTTGGGTATTAACTTTTTCGTTTCCTACTTGATCGGCTTCGTTCTCGTATGGAAAACACGGGAGTCCTCTTGAGTCGCAAAGCAACTGCCGCATATTGCTTCGTCCTCATTCCTTCGCTCGTGTGTCTCATTGCTGGGGCAGAGTTTTGGCCCTTCACCTATTTCCCGATGTACTCTGAACGTGCCCAAGTTTTTGACTGGCCTCATGTACAAGTACGGACTGTTGATTCACCGGACTGGACCGATCTCATCGAGGAACGGTGCTTTGCACCGTTCGGCTATGTTCGTTACCACTTTTCTGTAATGAAGTTTCACCGCTTACAACGCGAGTCCGCCACGAAGGCTCTGCAGTTGAGCCTCGCTAAAGCGATTTCGAAAAACTGCCAAGACCGCAACTGGGAAGTCGTAAGAATTGAGTTTCGCCGGCACGATCTAAAGAGTAACTCTCGCCCAATTGCCGTAACGATGGAGGTACCGATTGCTCCTTAAGCCAAACCCACGGTCACCTCGTCTACTGGCCCTAACGCGAATCGCAACCTATGCAGCACTGATTTTTACCTATTTGTTTTTGTTCAGAGGCGATTTTGCATCTTGGGTAGAGTCAATGCCTCGTGAAGCGTGGCTACCAGTTGGCATAATGCGCATTTTTCCGGAAGCCATTGTGCCTCTCGTTCAATCAAAAGCAGTATCTTACAGTCTTTCCCTCATGTTTATTTTCTCGTCGGTCGCGTGCGTCCTAGGCTTCAAGTGGTCTGTCGCCCGCTGGTCAACGCTCGTATTGACGCTTTTTTTGTTTGGATTCAGGAATTCTTTTGGCCACGCTTTTCGAAGTGAGCTGGTCTTGATCTTAGCGCAGTTTGTTTTTGTACTATCACCAGCCAGCGATGCACTTTCAATAGATGCTCGCTCTCTACCGCCTAAGAAAGACTCACCGGACTATCAATGGCCTCTCACTGCACTTCAACTTCTTTGGGTTTCGATTTTCTTCATCGGCGGATTGAGCAAATTACGAAACAGTGGTTTCGGCTGGGCAACGGAAAACTTTCTAGCGGAGTATCTCCTCGGAAATCAGGTTACCCGTGCAGGAATTCTTATCGACCGAAATTTTTCGGACTTCGGCAGGACACTCGCCGAACAGCCCAACACTACTTTGGTACTAGGATACTTAGTTCTTTTGTTCGAACTGTTTTACCCCTTAGTTTTTATTAATAGGTTCCGTTCAGCGCTCCTCACTGCAACGCTGCTGTTCCAATTGGGTGTATTCGTTTTACTAGGGGTTAACTTTTGGTTCTATCTACCCCTCATCCTTGTTTGGCTAGGGCCACGGACAGAAGAGCGACTCAGCAATTTGATTGGCAACAAAGCTTAGAAACATCTGCTTTTTTTGGCAGTTAACTGCTGGTAACATCAAGTGGTGGATTCACCAATCATCACGAAGCTTATACTCACGGAAGAAATCAAGCAGCAAATCGCAGCGCTTCGGCAGCATTCCTATAACCTTCGGTTCAATTCCCAGGTGACGGCCGATGGGCTCAGCTGGAATTTACACGATGATGATAGCTTTCATTTTGGGGCGCTTGTTGGAGATCGACTTGTGTCGACCGTGCGCCTCACGCGGGTTGCAACTGCCGTTCGATTTGAATCGATGCTGCAGTTTCCTGCCACCGATCCCTTTTCTACGATTCCGTGCTTCGTTCTGTCGCGTGCCGCTACGGCGGAAAGTCATCAGGGAAACGCACTGAATATGAAGCTTCGCGCAGAAGTCTTTCGCTTTTTAGCCGACCTCAATCAGCCTGATTTGTTCCTTTACGGGGCGGCTTTAAGCAATTCGAAACGGCTTCTTTTTCTCAAAGAGCTCGGATACGAAGTTCTTGTCCACGACAAGCAGTGGCAAGGGTACTTGGCCTCTACTGAGAGCAAACCCACCGTTTTTAAAATTTCACTCTCACGTCTACCGGCGGCCATCGAGATTCTCGAGTCGAGTATTGATTAGTTCGAACACTCTTTGACCTCGACAACGAATTTGCGTCTACTAAGAGGACTCACTCTGGAGATGCCTGTTGGACCAAGGTCATACACAAGAATTTATACAGCATTTGATCAACGGAATAAGCCTCGGTAGCATCTATGCTTTAATCGCGCTGGGCTACACCATGGTTTACGGAATCTTGCAGCTCATTAACTTCGCCCACAGCGAAGTCTATATGGTTGGCGCGTTCGCAGCTTACTACACTGGGCGACAGTTTGGACTCGACCAACATCCTGGAATACTTTCTCTCTTTGTCCTTCTGTTTGCCGCCGTTGCCTTATGCTCAATTCTTGGAATTACGATCGAGCGCCTCGCCTATCGGCCTCTTCGCAAAGCACCCAAGCTCAACATTTTGATTACAGCCATCGGCGTCAGCCTCTTGCTTCAGTACTCTGGCCAAATCATTTTTGGTGCCGACCCAAAGCTGTTCCCTGAAGTAATTAAGGATTCTGCTCTTTTTGAAATTGGTTCGGTAGAAGTTCGCTCACTCGATATTACCATTTTGATCGTTTCGACGCTTGTCATGGGCGGACTTCATTTCTTAGTTCATCACACAAAGATCGGCACAGCTATGCGTGCCGTCAGTTCGAACAGCAACGTTGCAAGCCTTATGGGCATCAACGTTGACCGAATCATCACCTACACTTTCGTCATCGGGTCTTCCCTTGCGGGAATCGCGTCGGTGCTCGTCGGCTTAAAGTACCCAAAAATTGATCCGTTGATGGGAATGCTGTTTGGAATAAAGGCGTTTGTCGCAGCGGTTCTTGGCGGGATTGGCAGCCTTCCGGGCGCAATGCTTGGAGGCGTGATCTTGGGTCTTTGCGAAGAAATGGTAGTCGGCTATCTCTCGAGCACCTATCGCGATGCCCTCGCTTTCGGAGTTTTGATTGTCATTTTACTCTTTAGACCAGCGGGCCTTCTTGGCAGTGTTGTAAGGGAGAAAGTTTAATGGAGCTTCAAGATCGCCAAGCTCGATCAAAGGCCATTAAGTCGATCGGTGCGCCGATCGTAGCGACGATTCTTCTGATTGCCGTCGGTTATGGTCTCGATGCTGTTTCAAATCCCTACACACAGTTTGTGATGCTTCTCATTCTAACGAATGTCGTGCTCGCAACTTCGCTCAATCTCGTCAACGGTTTCACCGGTCAGTTCTCCCTCGGTCATGCGGGCTTCATGGCTGTAGGAGCATACACATCTGCTTGGCTCGTCACGCGGCCAGAGCTTGCCGTTCTCCCGGACTATCTACGCTTTTTGCTGCTTCCAATTGCTGCCGGACTTTTGGCGGCCGTTGCTGGTTACATCGTCGGGCTGCCTTCGCTTAGACTTCGCGGAGATTATCTCGCGATCGTGACCTTGGGGTTCGGTGAAATTATCCGAGTCATACTGTTGAACTCGGACGCCGTTGGCGGTGCCCGCGGACTCTACGGAATTCCGTCGACCGCCGCTGTTCCATCCATCGGAATGTCAGAATTCGTGGCGCAATTTTCCGTCGCATCGATCTGGACAGTCATAACCTTCGTAACGCTTTGGCGAATTGTTCACAGCGCCAAAGGGCGTGCATTTTTAAGTGTTCGCGAAGACGAAATCGCAGCCGAAGCGATGGGCATCAATATCACGCAAACGAAAGTTCGAGCGTTTGTGATTTCCGCATTTTTTGCCGGCGTTGGCGGAGCGCTGTTTGCCCACTCGGTGAAGTACTTGAATCCAGCCACTTTCACATTCACGAAATCGGTCGATATCATCATCATGATCGTCTTGGGTGGCATGGGAAGCTTCACTGGATCCGTGATCGCCGCGGCAATTATCACGGTTTTGCCCGAGATGGTCTTGCGCGAACTACAGCAAATCACTGGTGTAGATCTGCGGATGGTCATCTATTCGCTGATGTTGATTCTGTTTATGATCCTCCGCCCGTCGGGCATTCTCGGCACGCGCGAAGCGACAGACATTTTAAAATCACTTCGTTCCAAGTGGAAAGCTACGTAGGCCAAACATGAGTGAAGTGCTACTAAAAGCCACCAACATGACCATGCAGTTCGGCGGACTTCGCGCTGTCGACACCTTTAACCTGACCCTACGGTCAGGCGAACTTGTCGGACTCATTGGACCCAATGGCGCCGGAAAGACGACCTGCTTCAACTGCCTCACCAGCGTTTACACTCCGACCAGCGGATCTGTGGAAATTCGTGGCATTGAAACAAAGGGCATGAAGCCGTGGCAAATCTCAAAGCTCGGGATGACTAGAACTTTTCAAAACATTCGACTGTTCAAAGACCTCACAGTTTTGGATAACGTCGTCGTGGCCGGACTTCAACACACACGACACACCCTCTTCGACTCGATCCTACGGTCACCCCGTCACTATATCGAAGAAGCACGTCTCAAAGAGCGGGCACTCGAACTACTCTCGATCTTTAATCTGCAAGACAAAGCTGATTCCGTATCTGGAAGTCTTCCGTACGGCGAACAAAGACGTCTTGAAATTGTTCGTGCCCTGGCGACTGAACCGCGCATGATTTTGCTAGACGAGCCCGCGGCTGGAATGAACAACAAAGAAACCGAAGAGCTGATGAACACCATCGCGAAAATCCGCAAAGATTTTCGCCTTACTGTACTTCTCATCGAGCACGACATGAAACTCGTCATGGGAATTTGCGAAAGAATCCTTGTTCTTGATCACGGCACTTTGATTGCTGAAGGAAGCCCTTCTGAAATCAAATCCGACCCCAAGGTCATCGCCGCCTATCTCGGCACCGAGGAAACAGTATGAGTTCAATTTTGAGCGTTAAAGAC
>JAXMMN010000504.1:0-1019 GCA_034366485.1 Bdellovibrionales bacterium | reverse complement strand
ACCGCGGGGAAGAACAGTTTTTGGAAAAAGAAGCCCGGCATGAAGCTAAACTTCTTGAGCGATGTTGAAACCACAGATCCAGAAACAGATCCAGAAACTTCGTGATACTGGAGTTCATAGATGGTTTGTGTAAACACCGAGCCACCTGTTTGAGGGCTGACGAAGCCTGCCAAAACGGAAGCAATTGCATCTGTTTTCGAAAGCGGAGTCAGAACCGAATCAAACAATGGTCCCTTCACTGTGCTGAACGCCGTGATTCTTTGAGCCGCACGATAGCTTTCGCCATAGAACCCGGCGGCCAAGATTTCGCCGGAACCGGCTCGTCGATCATTTGAAAGGTCATAGACGGGCGCGATCATAGTCGGTCGAATCTTCCGATAGCCACCTAGGTCCGCGACCGCAAGGTTATGTACCTTCTGATCATATATGAGTGAGGTTTCGTAAATCTGGTCAGTACCATCGCCTGAAACCCAAAGCGCTTTCAGCTTTCCGGATTTCATCTCCTCTCGAGACGCTGGAAAAAAGGCGACCGGTGTCTTGTCATCAAGTGCAATGGTCTTCAATCCGGCTTCGCCCCAGAAATAGAGACGGAAGTTGGGCAGATCAAGCGGCGTAGGGTTCCAAGGATCAAAAGCCGGCTTCTCTGATTCCGGAGTTGAACCGCGAGAAATCCACGCTGGCACTTTTCGATTGCCAACCTTTAGCCACTGAAACTTATCCGTGATCACCGAAATGGAATTTCCATATGTCGCCTCGGTGGCCTTCTTCCCGTCAAATACTAGCGGGAGCGGTCTCATCGACGAGTCGAAGAAGTGGAAATTGAAGAGAGGATAGCGAGTCCCTGCGTTTGGTGCTTGCTTCCAAACCAACGCGTAATCGGACTTTCCATCACCGTCTAAATCCACTCGGTGTAGAACAAGCAGCGTTCCTTTTTGCGCGGTAAGCGTCGCAGAGTTAGAAACTCGAAAATGCTTTCCGTCTTCTTTAAGAAGAATCAACCGCGTGTTCGTCCCTTGATT
>JAXMMN010000503.1:0-1424 GCA_034366485.1 Bdellovibrionales bacterium | reverse complement strand
CATCTTTAGAGAACTTCGACGAACCGTTAGCGAGAACTTCGCCAGCAGTTACGATCGAGTTGATAGAATCAGCCGACATGTTCAATGACTGCTGAGATACACCTGCCATTGCGATGTTCGATGCGAGCATCATAACTGCGAGTGTTGTTACTGGTTTCTTCATGTGTTTCCTCCTTAAGGAATTGTTTGAAGCGGTTGGGTTTTTAGGACCAAAATTATTAAAAGAGATTCCATCGGAGCGAACGATTGCCCTCAGACAGCTTCTCTTGAGTTCCGCGCCCTTTAGTTCAAGCCCTGGGCCAGCCCAAGGTCCGGAGGCGGTCCACCTGGCCGAGGGCCGAACCTAACTGTTCGAAAATACTCAAACTGCGAAGCGCCAAAGCCGTTTTAATCGCCCGAGAGGCTCCCGAGCTCGGCGTGGCACGAGACCCTGAACCATGAAAAAAGCGGCCCGGGAGGGATAAGATTTGTCATTGTCAGACCAAAGAACGGCACTTTTTAAGGGCGTTCGGACCAGTTAAGTGGCTAGTTCTGGCGAGGCCCCAGACCCGGCACTTGTCGAACCTAGGCCGCGTACGGTCTCATATAGATGCTCAAAAGAAACAGGCACTTGCCGGAGGATTTAAGATGGCTCGCAAGCTCGCAAAGACACTGATTTCCCGTATCTATATATTGATGTTGGCAGCTGCGGTTTCGATCGCGCTGATCATCGCCGAGCCATCGCAAGCTGCGGGCCCAGGCTTCAATAACCTCACTCAGGGCGATTTCGACAATGCCATTCGCGAACTCTCTGGAAACTCAACCTACCACTCCGTCACAGGAGCCGGCAGCCTTGGGACGATCTTTGGCCTGGAAGTCGGTTTGGTTGCGGGACTCACGTCGACTCCCGAAATCAATAAACTTTCGAAAACTGTCGATGCCTCAGCCGATGTGGGCCGCCTGCCACACGCCTCCTTCTTGGCAGCGATCTCTGTGCCGATGGGCTTCACGATCGAAGCACTTCTGTTTCCAAGTGTTTCTGTTGGCGATATCAAGTACCAGCAGTTTGGCGGATCGGTAAAATGGACGTCAGGCGACATTTTAATGCTTCCTTTTAATTTAGCGGCGCGAGCATTTATCACTAAAAATGAAATGAGCTTCGGACAAACACTGAACAATGCCTCGACAGGAAACGTTCCTGTCACGGTCGACGTAAAACAAGAAAACAGCCAGTTCGGCCTACAAATTCTTGCAAGCCCCAACCTTCCACTCATCGAACCCTACGTCGGAATCGGCCAAGTCAGTGCGACAGGTTCGCTGGCCGTATCTGGCGCAACGACTGGAACGATCTTCGGTTTCACCTCGGCACAAAAGGCAGAGAGCTCGCCCACGTCGACACAATTCATTCTGGGCGTAATCGCAAACCTACTGCTTCTGAATCTTGG
>JAXMMN010000502.1:0-2128 GCA_034366485.1 Bdellovibrionales bacterium | reverse complement strand
GTGAACAAGTGTTTACAAGTTGTGAACAGGGGAAAAATGTGAGTACTTTTTGCCTAAACTAGTCGGTAAGCCAGCCGCTCGATCGTCTTTTGCGGCAAGAGCCCGAGGTCTTTTACGCGATTGAAATCGGCGTGGGACATTTGATCATCACTCGTCATTTTTAAAAAGTCAGTCATTGTGACGCCCGTTCCAGATCGCTTCACGGGCACCATGCTCTGCCCTCGATCAATAAAACCAGGTCGCAACACGCGAAACAAAATCCCCGGATGATCGGAAAGTCGCATGATCTTCTGGGCATCTGCTTCCATTCCCATGCGAGACGCAAATAGGAGGCATGGGAATCTCGGCATCATGGCCTGAATCAGAGTTTCCCCGAGCTCAAACTCATCTCCCACTTCAATCGACGGCTCGTCGAGTTCATCGAGAGTGACGTTTTCACCAAACGCTCCGGGATTTAGCTCGACACCGCTTGGAACTAGCGATCCCCAAAACTGGTAAGCTTGATTCGAAATTGCGTACAGTGCGCGGCCATCACCGCCATGCACGGATTCATGGACCTGACGATCGCCCGTCAATCCATTCACATCAAGATAGACCGGCCCTGGCACCGGAGTTTTGAAAATTCCCGTTGGCCAGACTTTGCCACGAGCTGTGATATCGCGCGACTGACCAACCTGAATAGAAAGCACTCTCATAAGTCTCCTTTCGAAAGCGGCGAAGCTTAAAATGGCTTACTTAAAGTGCTTTGCTAAGCTGCTCGCGCTTTTTGACATCGACGCCAATGTACTTCGGGTACGAAAGAGCAATCTCAGACCACTTAAAGTTATCAACCCACCCATGCAACACTCGATAGTTCAAACGGTGGGAAACATGAATCCACACTGCTTGATCGGTGATAAAATCGCGGAGTTCGCGATAAACCGCATCTCTTGCTGGACTGTCCTTTAACGTGAGCGACTTTTCGTAAAGTCGATCGAATTCTGCATTCACAAAGTTAGTCGCATTTGGCCCAGGTGAGATATTTTTAGAGTAGAACGCCATGAAGAATGCTTGGGGATCGGGATAAACTGCTCCCCACCCAAGACCAAAAAGCGTCGCTTTTCGCTCTTTCAACTTTGTCAAAAGCTGCGGCCACGAGTTCGAATTGATTCGAATTCGAATCCCGATTTTCGCCATCGATTGCGCAAAGTACTCGCCTTGTTGCCGACCTTTTGTGTCAGCGAGCGATTCATATTCAAATTCGGGAAGTCCCTTTCCCTCGGGATAGCCCGCATCTGCGAGCAGTTTTTTAGCTCTTAAGAGATTATGTTCCGCCAAAGGATTGCGAAACTTTGGATCATAAACTGCCAAGCCCGGCGGCACTGGGCTATGCGCTTTTATGCCTCGTCCATTCATAAACCGCTTGATGTAATCTTCGGAATCAAAAGCGAGGGACATCGCTTGGCGAACAAGCTTTGATTTGCCTAAAACCGGATCCATCATATTGATTCCGACATAGGTGACATCCATCGCGGGCGAAACATCAACTTTCATTCCCTTACCAGCAAGCTCGGGACTTAATGTTCCCGAATCAATGGCAGCTTCAAAACTATCACTTGGAATATCAAACCAGTCGTAGCCACCCTTCAGTCCTGTTTGCCACCGCGGCTGCTCTTCCGGCAATTCATGAAATACGAGCTTATCAACCAGCGGAAGCTTTTTCCCAGAATCCCCGGGGAACGTCTCGTCGCGAAACTTTGGATTTTTAACCAGAGAGATTTTTGAATTTCGAATCCAGTCTTCTTTCTTCGCCAACATGAATGGCCCGGTACCAACTGGGTGATTTAAAAATTCCGCCCCGAACATTTCGACCGCTTCTCTTGGTACAATCGCCATCGATGGCATTGCGACGACGTTTGAAAGCTGATGATAGGGTTTCTCCAAAGTTACAACCAGGGTATGCGAATCACGGGCGACAAGTCCTTCGACCGGCGTTTCATAGGTCGCTTGTCCCTTCGACTTCTTTATTGCCCAATCAGAGAGTCCTTTGATTTTTCCGTCGATCACAAAATACGCTTCCGATGTGTTGGCAGGATCGGCCAATCGCTTCCAAGAGTAGATGACATCGTTCGCTACAAGTTCACGCCCA
>JAXMMN010000501.1:0-15788 GCA_034366485.1 Bdellovibrionales bacterium | reverse complement strand
TTCCGATTTAGCGAAGGTCGTTCGAGACTACGAGTCTGAACGCCTTCACGTCAGGTTCCAACATCCCGATCGAGATTTGGAAGGCGAGCGTCAGTACATAGCGGTCAAACTGAAATCGTTGGATGAAATTGAAGACGCCTTTGGTCTCGATGGGCGCCTGGATCGTATTCGTCGACATGTCGGGGTGGTGTTCCCTGCGGCGAAGCTAGAGGACGAACCTGCGGTCCGTATGCCTGCTGCCGTCAAAGACGAAGAGGACGATGCGCCCGAGCAAATTCGGCTGGTAAAATAGGCGAGAAATAAATCTAGTCTGACTCGACCGGAATAAAGACTTCGACGTCTTCACTTTTTGCCGAGCCCGTGCCAATTCGCTCTCGCTCGTCAAGCACGCGACTTTTGGTTTCGTTGATTTTGTCCTGGATTTCGGGAGAGACCACACTTTTTACTTGAGCACCGACGTAGGTGGATTTCCCATCAACGAAGTGAACTTCTCGCACCATTTCGCCGTCGGGATGATTTTCAAAAATGTACGTCCAACGATCGACGCCTTGGCGCCTCAGTTTCGCGGAAGGACCGCCCACAGCTTCGATCACTTCGGCTTTCGTCATTCCTGTTCGAACGTGTTCGAACTCTTTGTAGCGTGGCGTTTGGCAGCCGCTAAGAGCAAGCGCTAGGACAAGGGCGCAAAGGGTGCCAATGAATGATTTCCGCATCTCTTAAGACTACAGCGAATCAGACTGAGATTCACCTCGACGAAGGCCGTGGACTTTCAACCGTCTCACTTTGAGGCGAATATATTCTTGATCTCACGTTTCAGGATTTTACCGGAATCTCCCTTTGGCAGGCTCTCCATAAACTCGATGCGTTTTGGTATTTTGAACTTTGCCAGCTTGTCCGCGCAAAACTGAAGCATTTCGGCCGCATCCGCGCGAGTGCCGTTGTTGAGAGAAATGACCGCGCAGCCAGATTCGCCCCACTTATCGTCAGGAAGGCCAATGACCGCAACCTCACGAACGGCAGGGTGCTGACTGAGCACTCGTTCCACTTCGACGGGATAGACGTTTTCGCCGCCCGAAATGAACATGTCCTTTTTCCGGCCTGCGACATAGAAGTACCCCTCGTCGTCAAAGCGCACGAGATCGCCCGTATGGAACCAGCCGTCGATAATACTTTCTTTGCTGGCTTTCTCGTTTTTCCAGTATCCCGGTGTACACACCGGGCCTCGAAGAAGCAGTTCGCCGATCTCGTCTGCGGCAACATTATTTCCGTGGTCATCTACGACGCGAGTTTCAACATAAAAGTTCGGAAATCCGATAGAGCCAATCTTTCGAATGGCATCCTCTTCATCGAGCGAAAAGACATTGGGCCCAAACTCCGTCAGTCCAAAACCTTGGCGAATGGGGACGCCTTTTTTTTGCCACGTTCGAATGAGATCAATCGACATGGGCTCGCCACCGACAATGGCGTAGCGAACCTTCGAGAGATCCGCTCTTTCAAAACGCGGTGAGTGCGACATCATTTCCATCGTCGTCGGTACACCAAACATGATAGTTGCACCCTCGGCCTCGCAAAGTTCAAGAATGCGTTCCGGATCGAACTTCTTCGTTAAGACTGTCCGCGCACCTCGATGGACAAATGGTGTCAGCAATACGTTCCAGCCGCCTGTGTGAAAGAATGGCAGGAAGCTGATGAACACATCCGATTCAGAGAGATTCAAGCGCAGGGTGGTGTTCAAC
Organism: Bdellovibrionales bacterium; assembly: GCA_034366485.1. Classification (GTDB taxonomy): domain Bacteria; phylum Bdellovibrionota; class Bdellovibrionia; order Bdellovibrionales; family JAMPXM01. The sequence goes on along the minus strand of JAXMMN010000501.1, from coordinate 14,052 downwards.
GAATTCCAGTGCAGCATCTTCGGTGTGATGCAGGCCCCTTTCGGAGCCCCAGTGGTGCCCGAGGTGTAAAGGATCATGCAGGGCTCAGTCGCGCTAGCTGCTTGCTTTCGAAACCATCGAGGCGCCGCATGTGACATCACAGCCATTTCTTTGGCGGGCATCTGTTTTGCGGCGGCCAGTTCGCTCGCCACGAATTCTTGAAGTGATTCAAACATCCAAAGATGCTCGGGACGAGCTTTTGCGCCGACGGTTTCAAAGGTCTTCACAAATGACTTTTGTAAAACCAGAAGCTGAGATTCCGAGTCCTCAAGGATGTGGTCAACTTCTCGGCCCGTCAGGCGAAAATTGACGGGAACCATGACTGCGCCAACCCGAAGGCAGGCAAAGAACAGTGCGACTGTTTCAAGTTCGTTCGTCGCCCAGACCGCAACGCGCGAGCCAGGAACCGCTTTGAAGTCATTGATCAATCGGTCTGCGAGTTTACAGCTAAGGAAAAGTAGTTCGCGATAGGTATAGGTTGTTCCGGACTCGGCATCCTTGAACGCAACTGAATGTGGCGATAGGCGTGCCCAGTTCTTTAGCCAATCAAAATCACCAATTTCCGAATGCGTCTCTGAATACATATTCGGCACCCTTCGCCACTGATAACTAAGTGTCGTAACCCCATCGCATAGCCATCGCGGCCATCGACATTCCACCGCCCGAGCCAAGAACCATGACTAAGTCGCCTTTTTTCAGCTTGTGATGTCGAGCGGCGTCTGCCAGCGCCATCGGGATGCAGGCGCTGCCTGTGTAGCCAAACTGATCCATCACGTTGTGGGCTTTTTCAAACGGCGCACCGAGTTTCGCCATGGTTTCGACAATTGAACCAATATTGATTTGTGTGAAAAAGAAATGATCGACATCTGAAACTGACTTCCCGATGCGATCAAGAATCGCATGAGTCATTTCGGGCCACACTTTGCCGTTGGTCTCTGGCGGAATTCGCTTCGTGAATTGAAGGAGGTGCATGCGTTTTGCCAGAGTTTCTTCTGAAATCGGAAACTTGGTTCCACCGGCGTAGATGCCCATGTAATCGTGGTACTGACCATCGGTCGCCAGTTGCGACGCGAGAATACCATAGTCGTGCGATCGCTGAACAATCGCTGCCCCGGCTCCGTCCGCAAAGACCGAGGTGACTTTGTGGTCCGACCAATCGAAGTACTTCGACATTCCGTAAGCACCCACGACGAGAATCGTATTGTAGCGCTCATCGGCCACTAAGTATTTCGACGCGACATCTGTCGCCGTGACGAAACCCGCACACGCTGTATTGAGATCAAAAGTTCCTGCACGCGTTGCTTGGAGTTTATATTGCACGACGGCCGCAGTGGAGGGGGAAACATAGTCTGGCGTGTCCGTTGCGATGATAATCAAATCAAGATCGCGCGCAGTGACGCCTGCCGCTTTCATCGCTTCTTCTGCTGCGGGAACGATGAGATCCGATGTCGCCTGTTCCGCCGACATGAAGTGGCGCTTCTTGATGTTTCGTTGCTCGATCAAAAATTTGTTAATGTCGCGATCGTACTTCTTATTGAAGAACTCGTTCTCGACGAGATTGGGAGGAACATAAAGCCCCATCCCCGTGATCACTGCCATCGTTTTTCGGCTGGCGTCGCCAGCCGTGTTGGTCGTTCCCATGCTACTCTCCGATCGAAACTCTCGGTGCAAAATCCTGCGCCTTAAGGGCGGTGAAACAAAAACTCACTCATTTTTTGAACGAAGAGCTTCGGGTTTTCTACGTTGGCCGAGTGCCCTTGATTTTCTAGAACTTCCAAGCGGGCGTTCGGGAGGCTTGCTGCCAAGACTTTCGAACTATCGAGTGGAATAATCGGGTCATGGGCTCCGTGAAGCACCAAAACCTTGTGTTGAATTTTTGAAAGCTCAGCAGAGAGATCAGTGACGTGAAGCATGCGCGGGACGCCGTGCCAGTTGATCTTCGCAATGTTGAAGGCATCATCCACAATGCGCTGGAAAAGCGGACTTTTCATATCATTGCCGTGAATGGTGCCGTTCATGACGGCTTCGCAAACTGTACGATCGGTGCTCATTTGTGTGAATGCCGCGTACATCTCTGGACCAAACTGAACCCCAGTTGCACCCACGGAATCCAAAAGAACTGCGCGATCAAAGAGATCTGGCGCTTTTAGCATTGCATAAAGTGCGATGATGCCGCCGGTGGAATGGCCAACGAGGCACGCCTTTTTGATGCCGAGCTTATGACAGAGTTGAATATAGTCTTCAGCTAAAGCCGCCGGATGCAGCTCTTCTTCAGTTTTTGGTGCTTGTGATTTACCGCATCCGCGCCACTCGGCCATGATCGCGCGTCCTTCAAGACCAGGGCGTGCATTCGACTTCATTTCGGCCAATGCTGGTTCCCACCAAGTGTTCGATGCGAGATTGCCGTGAAGAAAAATCGTATCCAGCGGTAATACAGCAGGAACGACGTCCGCGTTCATTTGATATCCCATGAGATCTACGCTTGCCATAAATGACTCCTCTTAATTCCTGGGCTTAATCTATTCGATTTCAATTTTCTCAGTGCCACTTGCCGCGTAACCCAAGAAGGTTCCGCCTTTCCAAGTGCGACCATCTTGAATCCGCTCGTCGCCGTTGACGATCAGCTTGATCCATTCAGCAGAGAAGTTAGGCATCGCTTCAGGAATTTTGTGTTCCGAGTGATTGATGAAGAGACGGCTGAGGCGCGCGCGTTTTGGAATCTGCGTCCAGAGGTCCTCCAAAATTTTTGGTTCAATGTACTGATCTTTGTCGGCGACGATCAAATGAACAGAGGCATCGGGAAGCTGATCGGCGACGTCGGAGGCTTTGAACTTGCGAACGCCTTGAACTAAGCGGAACGTTGATTCCAGTTTATAAGGATGTTCGAGGACGATCGGTTCAACCATTGGGTAAGTCGCGTAGATGATTTGTTTTAGGAAGTAGTCATACAGCTCATCGTCGGTTGCCTGGTTGAAAGGAAACATCAAGCGTGTTTGCGAAATGTGAAGCCGGATCTGTTGGTCTTGGCTATCGAGTGGCTTCGTGAAGGGGGCCATCAGGATGAGGCTCGCAACTTTCTTTGGATACTTAACTGCGTACATCGTGCCGATGGCGCCACCGTAAGAGAGGCCTAGCAGATGAACTGGCTTTTTGATCGAAAGAGCAGAAAGAAGTGAATTGAGGTCCTTCACCTGGTCATCGGCCTCGATCACTTCGGTTGGGTAACCGTACTTGACCATTGTTTTTCCGTGGCCCATCGGATCGTAACGAAGGATTCCAAGGCCATCACCCTTGAGTTCTTTGACGAACGCATCCCATACGCCTGTGCGGTAAGTGAGGCCGTTCAAAAGAACGACGATTGGCTTTCCGGCCGCAGGCTTAATGTAATCAACAAAGAGTTCGCGATCGCCGCGAATTTTGACGAAAGCTTGAAGGCGATCTTGCTTCGTGACGGAGTCGGTCGTCGTTTGAGCCTGAAAGTCAGTTTCAAAGATACCAACCGAGGTTCCGGCTGACGCTGAGTTGCCAGAAAATAGGACGGCCACGGAAGCGAATCCGGCGACAAGTGGCAGGATCAAAGCAGTGCGCAAGTTGAAATTCATAAATCCCCTCGGTTTTTTCGGTGTCTGCTTTGGGCCCCTCCCATTGCAGACTAAATTCAGACCAATTGTTTGTTTAAATGACCAGCGCGCCGTCGACTGAAATCACGGTACCACTGATATAGGATGCTTCGTCAGACGCAAGGAACATACATGCGTTCGCAATATCGGAAGGTTTGCCAAAGCGACCTGCTGGAATTTTTTCCTCGACCAGCTTGCGCGACTCGGCTGGCATTGCCTCCACCATGGGAGTCATTGTGAATCCCGGTGCAACAGCATTCACTGTGAAACCTTTGCGTGAGAGCTCTCGTGCCCACGTCTTCGTCATTCCGATAACGCCTGCTTTTGCAGCAACGTAGTTGGTTTGACCAAAGTTTCCGTAAAGCGCGACGACAGAGGAAATCGAAATGATGCGCTTGTCAGGAGTGTCCACAAACTTCGTCAGAAGTGACTTTGTGCAATTGAAGACACCGGTGAGATTTGTGTCGATCACCGCTTGAAAGTCTTCGTTGGTCATTTTCCCAAACGATTTGTCGCGAGTAATACCAGCGTTATTGATCAAAATATGAACTGCGAAGGGCAGGCTATTGGCAGCCGCCTCAACCGAAGCAGCTTTCGATACATCGACTTGTTGGAAGTGGATGCGTGAACCGAAGCTGGCGAGCTCGGTTTTCGCCGCCGCAATCGAATCTGTCGAGTATTCCCAAACAGAAACGGTGGCACCGGCTTCCAGAAATTGTCGCGTCAGCTGAAGTCCGATTCCTCGGGCGCCGCCGGTGACGATTACGTTTTTATTGTGAAAATCAAATTTTAGATTTTTTACTGTAGTCATGCGCCTTGCCGTGTATCGGTTCGGCGAAGATTCAGTCAACGTATAAAGAGCATTCACTCAGTCTTTTAGAACACGCGGCGTCACCAGATTGCAGCGCATCAAGTAATTGTAATCACGGGGTTTTGACCTTACTAAATAGAGTAAATGCTCTAAATTAAGCAGTGCATTTCGCTTCGAAACAGCCGTCCGCGTGAGTTCAAACCTGATTGAAAAGTCGGCCAACGCGAAAGCGAGTCGAACTGTCTCAATTGCTGATTTTTTAAACTCGTGAACAAGCGGCGAGATCCTTTCGCCAAGTTTCGAAAATCTTGAGTCCTAAGAATTCTTTAAGCAGGTGGGATAACATGGACCTGTACCACGAATCCGCTTGCATGGGTTCGAATGAAGTGAGAACTAAGAACTCGCACATAAAATTCATGCGTCTCGTCAAATAGTTGGCTGCTCGGATCAGCCCGATTAGCATTTCAGCGGAGTGAGAATGGCAACTCAAGACAACAAATCAGATTCTAAACTAACAGCGGATAGCAGAGAAGAGAGTCAAGACGGCGTCAACAGCGGCGGTGTGGTTGCATTCGTGATCAGCATGGTTGTGACGTTCGCGTGCTTCATCTACGTCACGTTCATGAGCGGCGGTGTTGATTTGAAAGAAGTCAAAGCGACCGAGGACGCTGGCGCCGTTCAAACAATCGCGGCGGCTCCCGAAAAAGTCGATGTTTCTGACGTCACCGAGCCATGGCTTCCGAATGAAAAGATGGTGAAGCACGGAGCTGCCGTTTACAAAACGAGCTGTGCAATGTGCCACGGCGAAAAGGGCGCAGGCGACGGAGTCGCCGGTGGATCTTTGAATCCAAAACCGCGCAATTTGATCGAAGGCAAATGGAAGCAGGGCGGAACTTCGCTCGCACTATTCGCCACTTTGCAGAACGGTGTCCCGGGCGGATCAATGCAAGGTTACAAGGATGCTCTTCCTGCGAAAGATCGATGGGCGCTTGTTCAATTTATTCGCTCGATCACGACGACTCCAGAGGCTGATGCAGAGACCGAACTCAAGGCGAAAGCACCAGGATTGAAGTAATCAATGTCGGCATTCTACGCGGTTCGTTTTTTATCAATAGCGCTAGTTTCGGCACTCTTCATTGGGGTGCCGGCTGGCGCACGCGAATTTGCGAAGCCTAAAGAGGGGCATGCCAACGAAACTCCAAAAGGTCTTGAGAATCTTGATATCGAACAAAGGCTAGGCGAGAAAATTGATCTCGAAGCGACGTTCGTGGATCACGAAGGCAAGACTGTGCGTCTCGCGGATTATGTGAAAGACGGTAAGCCGGTTCTTCTTAGCTTGGCCTATTTCAATTGTCCCAGCCTGTGCAATTTTCACTTGAATGGACTGAACGATGCTTTCAAGGCGATGGCAAAACCGCTTGGCGATGAATTCAATGTCGTGGTCGTCAGTTTTGATCCAAAAGAGAAGACGCCGCTAGCCTCAGCTAAGCGCGAGAACTATTTGAAGGCATACGGCCGCCCCGAGGGCGCCAAGGGTTGGCATTTTTTGACGGGCGAGTCGCCCGCGATCGAACCGCTCGCCAAAGCGGTCGGATTTAAGTACCGCTGGGATGAAGAGCAAAAGCAGTACGCGCATGCTGCGGCCGCCTACGCGATTTCTCCCGACGGAACCATTTCTCGGTATTTTTACGGAATCACGTTTGACCCAAAGACCGTTCGGTTGTCGATGGTTGAAGCCTCGAAAGGGCTCGTTGGGTCACTCGTCGATAAATTGACTTTGTTCTGTTTCCACTACGATCCGAAAGAAAGTCGTTACACTGTGGCCGCATTCAACGTGATGCGCGCCGGAGGCGTAATGATGCTCTTGGTTTTGGGGGCCTTCCTCTTGCCATTTTGGATTCGTGCGCGGAAAGAGGCTGGCGCGGTGAAAGCTGGCGCTGAGACTGAAAAGTAATAAGGAGACGATTGATGAAACTCATGCCCCGATTAAATACGGGTTTATCAGCGCTGATGGCGCTTGCGATGGTCGTAGTGGCAACTACGATGGCGACGTCGAGTGCCTTTGCAAGCGCGTTCATGCCACCTGCCGTTACGGCTACAGCCGGCGAGGTCGATAAGATCTACGCATTCCTTTTGATCACGAGTTTTATCTCGTTCGTCATGTTGATCGGCGGGATGTTCTATTTCGTCTACAAATATCAACGTCGTTCGGCCAACGATAAAACGGCGTACATCTCGCACAACTACACGCTTGAGTTTTTGTGGTCGTTTATTCCGTTTATGATTTTCATGTTCGTTTTCGTGTGGGGCTGGAAAGTCTATCACGATATGCGGAATGTTCCCGCAGGAGCGCTCGAAATTCATGTGATGGCGAAGAAGTGGGACTGGCGCTTTATTTATAAGAGTGGAAAAGAAGCGACTTCTGGCGTCGACGACAAAGGGCAGAAAACTCCCGCGACGATGGTTGTACCAGTTGGTCGACCGGTGAAGTTGATTATGGCTTCGGAAAAAATCAACGAAGCCTCTACGGATCGTTCGGATCGCCCAGTGCTTCACTCGTTCTATCTTCCGGCCGCACGTATTAAGCAGGATATCGTTCCAGGTCGTTACACAACTCAATGGTTTAACATTGAAAAGCCCGGAGACTACTGGGTGTTTTGTACCGAGTTTTGCGGAGGTGGCCACTCTGCTATGAAGGCGATCGTGAAAGCGGTTCCGGAAGCAGAATTCGAATCTTGGCTGGCCTCTGAAGGTGGCGGCAGCTTGAGCCTTGTTGAGCAAGGACGAAATCTTTATGCGGGGAAAGCCTGCATCGGCTGTCACAGCGCGGATGGTTCTGCTGTTGTTGGACCGACGTTCAAAGGGGTTTTTGGAAAGTCTCGATCGTTCGTCAGCGGTAAAACTGCGACAGCTAATGAGGACTATCTTCGCGATTCAATCTTGAATCCGAATGCCAACGTTGTGACCGGGTATCCAGCGGGTGTTATGCCTGCGTACGCGGGCCAGCTTTCGGACGACGAAGTAAACGCAATCATCGAATTCATTAAGACATTGAAATAAGGAGTTGGGCACCATGGCATCTACAGGCGCTCACAGCGAGCACAACTATCTGAATCACGAAAAAGGTCTCTGGTCTTGGTTGTCGACGCTTGATCACAAGCGAATCGGCATCATGTACTTCATCACGGTCGCGATCTTCTTCCTCGTCGGCGGAATCTTCGCACTTTTGATTCGTACAGAGCTGTTCTCGACAGGTCAGACGATTATGACTGCGGAAACGTACTCAAGGGTCATGACGTACCATGGGGCCGTGATGGTCTTCTTGGTGATCATTCCTGGAATTCCGGCGTTTCTCGGGAACTTCTTCTTGCCGATGCAAATCGGCGCGAAGGATGTCGCCTTCCCTCGGTTGAATCTTTTGAGCTGGTATTGCTTGATCATCGGAGCGGGCGTTGCGCTCATGTCTCTTGCCTTCGGTGGTGCAGACACGGGTTGGACCTTTTATACGCCGTACTCGATTAAGCATGCGCCAGCCGTCCTTTGTATGATGATGGGCGTGTTCATCGCGGGCTTCTCATCCATTCTCACCGGTTTGAACTTTGTTGTGACAACACACAAACTTCGCGCGCCTGGAATGACAATGGGGCGCATTCCGCTGTTCGTGTGGGCGCTTTATTCGACAGCGATCATTCAGGTCCTGGCGACTCCGGTTCTTGCGATCACGGTGCTTTTGCTGGCGGCTGAAAATATTTTTGGAATCGGATTCTTTGACCCAGCGTTGGGCGGCGATCCGGTATTGTTCCAACACTTCTTCTGGTTCTATTCGCATCCTGCGGTCTACATCATGATCTTGCCGGCCTTCGGTGTGATTTCTGAACTCATCACGACGTTCGCTCGAAAAACCATTTTTGGTTACACGGCGATCGCGTATTCGAGTTTGGCAATTGCAGCGGTTTCGTTTTTCGTCTGGGGCCACCACATGTTCGTGTCGGGTCAGTCGGAATTTGCGGGCGTTGTATTCTCGTTCCTCACGATGCTTGTTGGCGTTCCAACGGCGATCAAATTGTTCAACTGGATTGCGACGCTCTATAAAGGGTCGATCAATTTGGCTGCACCAATGCTGTATGCCTTGGGCTTCATGTTCCTGTTCACCATTGGCGGCGTGACGGGCATCTTCTTGGCGACCATCGCGACGGATGTCCACTTTCACGACACCTATTTCGTTGTCGCACACTTCCATTACGTCATGGTTGGCGGAACGTTGATGGCGATCATGGGCGGGATTTTCTATTGGTTCCCGAAAATGTTCGGCAAACTTTGCAGCGATGCATGGGCACGAGTTTCCTTTGTGTTCATTTTTGTCGGCTTCAACGTGACGTTCTATCCTCAGTTCGTACTTGGTTCGTTGGGAATGCCACGACGGTACTTCGACTATCTTCCCGAGTACGAGCACTTGAACCGAATTTCGACGATTGGTGCATACCTGATCGGAGTCGGTTTTGTGGTCGGATTCTTCACAGTTATTCATGGTCTCTTGAAAGGTAAACCGGCAGGTCCAAACCCATGGGGCGGAAAAACGCTTGAGTGGACGACGGCCTCACCACCACCGCATGAGAACTTCCTTACAACTCCAATCGTAACGGCAGGACCCTATGAGTACCGCTAAATCTGGTTCGCATCATCACGCTCACCATTACGACAGCGCCGAGCACGAGTATCAAAGTTCGAAGGAAGGCGTTTGGCTTTTCCTTTGTACGGAAATCCTGATGTTCGGTGGTCTGTTTGTGGCTTACGCGATCTTCCACCACCTTTACCCAGAAACGTTTAAGGTTGGTTCGAAGTTCACAGACGTTCGTTACGGCGCAACCAACACCGTCGTACTGCTTTTCAGTTCGTTGACGATGGCGTTAGGAATTTACTACTGCCAAATCAAAGAACAGAAAAAAGCTGTCATCGCCCTGGCGACAACAATCGTGTGTGGCTTCATTTTCATGGGCATCAAGTACCTCGAGTACTCGCACAAGTTTCATCTGGGTTTGCTCCCTGGTGATTGGTATGCCGGAAATGCAGAACTGATTGCGGCAGAAGTCGGCAATTTGACGATCCCGCAAAACATTGGTCTCTACTTCTCGTTCTATTTCATGATGACGGGCATCCACGGGATTCACGTTTTGATTGGAATGGCTCTGATTGGTTGGGTCATGGTTCGCACGATGAAGGGTGAATTCGGTCCTGGTTACTATACCCCAGTTGAAGGTGTCGGTTTGTTCTGGCATTTGGTCGACTTGGTTTGGATCTATCTCTTCCCACTTCTTTACTTGGTTTCTTAAAGGGGGACGTCATGGCAAATACTACTTCCGGTTCACACGACCACGGCTCACATGACCACCACATCATTCCGCTTAAGACTTATTTGACAGTCTTTGGTGCCTTGATCTTCCTGACGGTCATCACGGTGCTTGCAGCAAAAGTCGACTTCGGTGCATTCAATGCTGTCGTCGCTTTCGGGATCGCGTCTGTAAAGGCGGGCCTTGTCTTGGCGATTTTCATGCATTTGAAATACGACAACATGATGAACCGAGTGATCATCGGAACAAGCGTCTTCTTTTTGCTCGTACTTTGGTTCTTCTCGATTCTCGATATTGTGACCCGCATTGGTCAGGAATCCACACTCTGATCGCACAAACCGTATAGGGCTTGACGGCCCTATGGCAAAAAGCGACAAAACCCCAACGAAACGTTTGGGGTTTTTTTGCGACTTTTTTTTGATCTCACTAAATCTGGTATCGTTGTTTTCGTTCTTGTAACGGGAGCAGCTGGCTATGCCATGAGCCACCCCTTTCAGACGCCCTGGGAGCTAAGCCACGTCCTTGCAACGCTCGCCGCACTCTACTTTCTCTCGGCTGGGAGCTTTGCGATCAATCAAGCGCAAGAGGCAAAGATCGACGCCCAGATGCCGCGAACGAAACTTCGCCCGATTCCGTCCGGTCGGATCACAAGTGGACAAGCTTGGACGTTGGGAATTGGGTTCGTTGTCATTGGCTCGTTCGCCGCGATTCTTGTTAATCCGACAGTTCTTTGGCTGGGGCTTGGTACAGTGTTTTTGTACAACGTGCCGTACACACTGTGGTGGAAAAAGAAGTGGGCTTTTGGTGCGGTTCCGGGTGCGCTTCCGGGCGCAACGCCAGTATTAATTGGCTATGCAGCGAACGACCCAAATATCTTCATGCCTGAGCCAGTTTATCTTTTTCTGTTGATGTTCCTGTGGCAGATGCCCCACTTCTGGTCGCTCGCGATTCGTTTCAAATCCGATTATGAAAAAGGTGGAATTCCAGTTCTGCCTGCGCGAATCGGTACTGAGCGCACGCTTTATCATATGGCGCTTTATCTGTTTGCGTACATTGCGACGGCTGCAGCAGCTCCGTATTTCACTTCGGCACGTTGGGCTTACGCGATCTTGGTTTTACCTTTATCTGGAATCGTTCTTTGGCAGTTTTTGAAGTACTTCAAGTCAGTTTATAATAGGGAAACGAAGTCGCGGTGGTTGGCGTTTTTTCTTTGGACCAATTTGTCGATTCTCGTGTTTCTTGCCGCGCCAGTTGTTGATCGTTGGTTGCAGTACGCAGTGACGATGGCGGAGGTCGCGGCAAGTCAGGAGGAAGGATGAGCCTCGCAAGGTATCGAAATTTTCTTATGATCCTAGCGGTCATGATCGTCGGCTTGATGGCGCTTGGTGCGGGCGTGCGAACCATGAATGCGGGGCTTTCTTGTCCAGACTGGCCGCTGTGTTTCGGCAAAGTGATTCCTGATTTTCATCCAGCAGTTTGGTTTGAATTTGTTCATCGTGCCTATGCAGGTGTCGTGGCACTTCTCTATGCGGGAGCATTGTTCTTTGCGTTCCGATCAAAGGAAATGCCGAAGACAGTCAAAACGGCGGCGATGTGGGGAAGTCTGTTCCTTGCTGCTCAAATTATTATGGGCGGCCTCACCGTGCTCTTGTTGGTAAAGGCGGTCGTTGTGACGACACACCTTTTACTTGCCACCTTGTTCTTTGGTTGTGTGCTTTGGATGTTCTTTGGTGTCGATCATCATTTGAACGCTCAGAAGGCAAAGCCTTCTGGAATTTCGACTACCTGGATTATAGCTCTACCGATTCTAGTCTTTGCGCAGATCGCGATTGGCGGTTTGGTTGCATCGACCTATGCGGGATCTGTTTGTGTCGACTGGCCGCTTTGCAACGGGCAGTGGGTGCCCACATGGAAGGGCGCGATTGGACTGCAGATCATTCACCGTTTTTTTGCTTATGGACTGGTCGCGCTTTTTGTCGGTCTTGGGGGATGGGCTTTGTTTCGGCGCGAGAGGCTTTCGGATCTCGTATGGAAATTGTTTTTAAAGTCTGCCGTTGTTGTACTGCTGCAAACCGTTGTCGGAATTATGAATCTGCTCTATTTTATTCCGCCGCAAATAACTGTCCCACACCAAACATTGGCCATGATTCTTTTGGGAATTACACTACGCCTCTGGTTCGAGGCGCGCTCTGAAAAGACAGCGCTTACGGTGTAAGTGCTGGGTAAGTGATAAAGCCACGTGTGCGCATGCAGGTTTCTAAACCGGCAAGGCCCGCCGCTGTTAAGCAGGTATCAAAGTTTGCCTGGGTGACGCCGGTTGGAAGCATTCCTGAACCGGTAAGACACGCGGCGATCCCGGTGGGGTCATTGAATCTGTGGCAAGCGGCGAAGTGCCCTTGGTAGGAGTTCGCTTGAAGTGCGGCCCGCGGGCCAACCATACAAGTCGCAACACTGCCGATTCCAACATTTGTAACGCAGGTGTCGATGTCAGCTTGTAAGACGGGTTTTCCGGCAACGCTATTGGTAGCAAGGCCGGTGGCATCAAGCATTCCGTTCGCAGCAAGACAGGTGACGATCTTGTCCTGTCCCGCTGCCAGGTTGCAGGCTGCGATGTGGGCTTGAAGGATTGGCCTTTCAAGTACGTTTCGCGCTCGTAAACAACGTGCGACGTTTGCCGTGCCGACAGCCGTGACGCAATCATTGATGACGGTTTGCAGGTTAGCTGCTGGTAAAAGAGAATCGTAAAGATAGCCATTACTTTCAAGACAAGCAGCCGTGCGAGTCGGGCCAACCGCATTTATACAGCCATTGATGTTCGCTTGCATAATGACGCGTGGGACGCGTCGCGCGGCTCGAAGACAGCGACCAATGGCCGTCGGTGCAGTCGTCATACATGTGTCGATGTCAGCTTGCGCAACAGTGGTCGGAATCACTTCACGATCCAAAAGGCAGTTTCGAATAACAATCCCGTTCGTTCCCTGCTCGGTGACCTTTCCGCAAAGGGCCGCATCTGAGTTAGAAACAAAAGAAACTTTGGCGAGATGACCATTTTTACGAAGGCACTTTTCGACGTTTGGCATCCCGACAGAGCCGATACAGGTTTCAATAACGGCTTGAGTGACCGAAGCAGGGCGGATGGCGTTCTTCTCTAGGCACGCCGCAATTTTTGCTGTCCCAACTCTTGAAGCGCAGCCTTCGATGTCCCACTGAAGTGGCTCGCGGTAGTTGAAAATAGGGAAGCCGGCTTTAGTAAGACACATTGATATATCAAGATCAGACGGCGTCGTCGTGCCAGTCGTGCAGCGATTGACGTCATCTACCTTTAGAAGACCCTTAATTTCACTTCTTGCCTCAAGGCAGTCGTACAAGGGGGCGGTAACGGTGCGACAAGTTCTGAAGTCGACATTTGAAACGCCAAGAACCTTTGCTGCTTCGCCAGTTGAGGAGAACTGACTAGCGTTGATGATCGTGGGATCAACTGCGAACCCACTTCCGCAGTTTTGAAACAGGCCAATCATTCCGAGGAGAGCGATTCCGGCGAAGAGGGTAGATTTCTGTGATCGCGATAATCGTTTTTTGCTCATTGTTCCCCACCTGATCAAAATAGTCTGAACCTCATTTCACCGAGGTTCCACTGTTTCATCGTAATAAAATGGTCCAGTGTATCGGTCTGAAACGACGTCAAACTATTGTCCGCGCCTGAATAGATTAGGGCTTGGGAGTGTCTGGAACATTTGCAGGGCTTGCCTGGACAAAAGCCGGTAGCTGATCGCAAGATTTTCGAATGCGCAAAAGCGTAGGGTAGGGCGAAAGTTCAATCTGAAAGCGATCGGCATTGGCCAGATTTGGAATCAAAAAACAATCTGCAGCTGTCGGCTGATCGCCAAAGCTGAAAGCGCGAGCGTGAGGCGCGACGTGCTTTTCGAAAGCCTCAAGGCCGTAGCTGATCCAGTGCCGAGTCCATTCGTTTTTCTGCTCTTCGGTGGCTTGAAACTTTTCTCCCAACTTTTTCAAGACGCGCAAGTTGTGGAGCGGTTGAATTCCACTGTTCACAATCTCGCAAGCCTGAAGAATTTGAGCTCGTTTAATCGGTTGGTCCGAAAACAGAGAAGGCTCTGGCACGATCTGATCCAAATAGTCGATGATTGCGATGGATTGGCCGATCAGCTGTTCACGTCCGCCAATTCGGTGAACCAGTGTTGGGACCTCGCGGCTAGGATTCAGGGCGGCGTAT
>JAXMMN010000500.1:0-3397 GCA_034366485.1 Bdellovibrionales bacterium | reverse complement strand
ATCAAGCGATGGGCTGGAATTCTGGGCGATCGTGAACTTGGAGGGTTTTGGAAATCAGCAATTCGAATTGGATTACTGAGCCCTGCGCTGGCGCTTCCGGTTTGTCTTGTGACATTTTTGTTTTTCCCCAGGAGTCCGGTTAACGATGCCGGCGATGGTGCGCCAAGGTATGCGCTTCTTGGTTCTTTGGTTATGAGCTTTGTGATTGGTATCGCTCTGACTGTGTTTCTACCGAGCTCTTTTTTCGGACTTGAACGCGCTCATTTTCGTGAGTCCATTGAGCCCTTCATCTCATTCGTCACACCCAATCGAGAAAACCCACTTCCGTCGGATCAGGTGTTGAAGCCGCTTTACGCCGTCGCAAGTCCGGGAACGCGCTACTTGTTTTGGATCGGTGCTGACTTTTTTCGAACAAGAACTTTGAATGTCGCGATTGGAAAGGCACCGGAAAAGCTTTGCGCGGAGAAGCTTGGCTACATTGAGGTCGAGGTACAGGACTGCTTTTTCTATCGCATGCGAGCAATGGCCCAAACGACGCCAATGATTTCGCCGTATTTCGGTTTGTACTTTGAAACTCAGTATCGAAAAACGGCAGCCGAGTCGCTGAAAGAAGATTTCGAAGCGCGCCTAGCCGATTTTCGCGCCGGTGTTGCGAACCCTGAAAAGGAAAGTCAAAAAATCGCAATGCGAGGCTTTGCGAATTCACTATTGATGGCGTCCAACCAGCTGGAGCTTTTAGAGCCCGGCCCGATGTTTATACGACGAACCGAGCTTTTGAAGCCGATTTTCTTTCTTCGTGCATTCGGAAGCCCGGAGATTCCTTTTGTCGAAGCGGGCCAGGATATTCAGCGGATTTCGTTACTTGAAAAGCTATTGCCAGTTTTCGAATTTCAGCTAGCTGCATCTGAAAATGAGTTTGCGAAAATCAAAGACCGCATCGGAGTGGGTTCGATCACCCTTGAATCAGCAATTCGGGATCTGCGCATTCGACTGAATGCGCTTAAAAAGGATCCCCTTATGCTGGGTGCCGGTTAATCTACTTTTTTGGAGTCGGCTTTGGGGTTGGAGTCGGTGGCGGCACCGGCGGTTCAATGAACGCAGGCTCACCGGAAAACGAATAAAACTTGTCCTCATTGGGTGTCCAGTTCGAATGACGGCGCCAGATTTCCGCTAAGACCACTGCGCCGGCTGCCAAGCGACGTACAATGACGGGGCGATAGATTTCGACCGCTTTTTTCAGATCGTCGCGCGGAGTTTTTTTGTCGCGCTTTAGAATTTCATCAAGATCCTTTGCCGAACTTTCGGCGAGTTCCTTGAGAAGCGCGAGAGAGGTCTTGCCGGCCAATTGACCGCGTTCTTTTTCCCAAATGCGATCGGCCTCTTTGTAAACCTGCATATCAATAGAGGGCCAAAGTTCGTCGACCAAGGTGTCTTCAAAGTGTGCGTGAATGCCTTTTTGTTCGGTCATTTGGCCGTCATAGTTTTCGGTCACGTGAAGCGGCTGAGAAAGATCTGTGACGTAGTGACCAAGCGTTCCGGCTACGATCAGCCACTCAAGTTGCAAGCGATGTCGTTCCTCTTTGAGAATGTCTTTTTGCTTAAGAAGATCAGCCGTGGCGCCAAGTCGTTTTTCAAGTTCGCGAATTCGCCAGTACGCGCGGCCAGCGGTGTCTGGAATCGCCGGAAATTTTGCGTTGAATGCCGCGCGAGTCATATCGTAGGGATCTTCTTTCGGAGTCAGCTTGCCCTCTTCCAGGCGTTTCGTGAATTCGCGCTGGAAAATTTCGAGATCCATAAAGTGGTTGGTCCACTCGACTTGGTAGGAAGTTTTTTTCCAGACGAGGTCGGGAACGTTGCAATAGTAACCGAGGTCCATCGCGCGAGACTTGTAAAACGGTTTACCAGTTGTTTCGGCGACCAGGTGCGCGGCCACTCGAGCGGAGAGATCGTGACCGATCCGGCCCCAGGCAAACGCGCTGCTCGACGCGAACAACGTCAATAACAACGTACCTGACAAAGACAGCGACAACATCGTGAACAGAGGAACGGATTTTTTAGCCATGAAGACCGTTCAACCAGAGGGAGCCGAAGAGTCAAGTCAGCCCTTGTGACTCGATTTGTCAAATTGCAATATTTCGAGCGCACGCAGCGCTACTGGTTGATCGACTGACACTTGCTCGAGCGCAGTGAAAATCGCTGTCAAAAGAGGCTCGTCGTCATGCGACTCCCAAAGTTCGCGCAAGTGCTGAGCATCTTCCTCATTTTGATTTATTCGATTTCCTAAAAGTACACGCAATGTGCGCAAAGTGCGATCGACAAGCTTTCCATTTGTCGGTCGAACGTACGTCATCAAATTCCCGTGGTAACGACCGAGGCGCCCCATGGCGAGGGTCGATTGAAGGTTCAGGAGATATTTGAGTAGAGCTTGCTGAACCAATCTGTCGCGGCCAGATTTGAAGCTTGCAGTCCATCGGCCGGAGTCACTTTCTGTTCTGAAGACGATGCTTGATGAGTGAAGCTCGTTGACGATATCGACTTCAATCACGAGTTCGGTTTCAACTCCGTACAGTTTTCTCCTCTCGCTGACGCCAGAGGAAAAATTGAAACTTAAAATAGCGTCGGCGTCGACTTTCACCGGTCGTCCATCTGGAAGGGTCAAGTCGGCGGGCGCGTGAAAAGCTCGTGGAGTGCGATGAATAAGTTTCCGCCAGGCTTCACTGGCCGAAGTCGCAGAGGGAATTTCCAGGTACGTTCTGGAAGCGGATTCCCTGTTGATGCTAACGCCAAGCGCTCGATCAAGCTCCATCGATTCAAAAGGCGCAAGGCTAAAGGTAGGTGCGCGCTCAGTTGTGTCCGTCAAAACCGCTATGGCTGCTGACTGACTACGATGAAGAGTAAAGCCGTTTTTTCGGTGCACTTCGCACTCGGCCTCGATCAGCGGTATGAGGTCGACTGGATCAAGTTGATAGAGGAGGTCGATGATCTCGGTAAAAAGCCATCGACATTTAGCTTTGGTTACAACTTCCCGAAAGCAAGCTCCCACAAAGGCCATCAATACACTCGAGGCCTGAAGGCGTGTCGATCCGGTCAATGCCATCGGTTCTACGGCAAGTGAGTGCGCTCGAACTCTTGGATTTTGAATGGCGCGTTTTGATCGTTCAACGGTTTGAATGAGAATCTCAGTGGGATTACAAAAAAAGAGCCACGGTTTGATCGTGCTTGTGATTGCCGCTTGCTCGAGTGCGCCCAAGACAAAGGGTGTTTCGCCGCCCTCGGTGAGAGCAATGAGAAGGTCGCCATTTTGAAAGCCAAGATCTAACAAATGTTTTGCGCCAAGATCGGGGCGATCTTCGAAGATCCCCATCGATCGAACCAGCGCAAAATCACCCCCGGCCGT
>JAXMMN010000499.1:0-5568 GCA_034366485.1 Bdellovibrionales bacterium | reverse complement strand
CTACAAGTTAGAGGTGCCGTTTTTGGTTATTGCGACGCAATACACCCTTGAGCAAGAAGGAACTAATCCGCTGCCAGAAGCGCAGATGGATCGCTTCATGTTTAAGATCATGGTTGAATACCCAACTAAACAAGAAGAATTCGAAATCATGAATCGCATGGGACAAGACAAAACTCCCATGATCGAGAGCGTGATTTCGCGAGACGACTTGATGCGTGCACGCGCCCGAGTCGATGAAATTTATGTCGATGATAAAATTCGACACTATATCGTCGAGCTCGTCATGGCGACCAGGGATCCGGCGAAATACGGTCTCGGTGCATTGGCGCCATTGGTGCGCGTCGGCGCAAGTCCAAGGGCTACAATCAGTTTGATTCGCGCGAGCAAGGCACACGCGTTTTTGCGGGCGCGCGGATTTGTTACAGCGGAAGATGTAAAGGCGGTTGCTCCGCTGGTGTTGCGTCACCGTTTGATTCTTTCGTTTGAAGCTGAAGCTGAAGAAATCAAAAGCGATCAGGTTGTAAAAGATCTGCTAAGCCACGTCGAGGTTCCATAACGAGATGTCGCTGCCACCGGAAATCTTAAAAAAAGTTCGGCTGCTTGAGATTTCGACTCGCAAGCTTGTGAACTCTTTGTTTGTCGGTAGCTACCACTCGGCCTTTAAGGGCCAAGGGATGACCTTTTCCGAATTTCGAGAATACGTTGCGGGCGATGACGTTCGAACAATTTCTTGGCCGCTCACCGCGCGCACCGGGAAAGTGTACATCAAAAAATATGACGAAGAACGCGAGCTAACGCTGATGTTACTTGTGGACGTCAGCGGATCGTTGGACTTTGGCACGGGGGCGGATTTCAAAGGAGAGATCGCGACCCATTTGTCGGCATTACTAGGGTTTGCTGCAGCCAAGAATAACGATCACGTGGGCCTTCTGCTTTTTAGCGATCAAGTGGAGCATTTCGTTCCACCTAAAAAAGGGCGCGGCCACGTCAATCGAATTTTACGGGACCTGTACTTTCAAAAGCCTTTGCACAGGACAACTAAGATTGCGCCGGCCATTCAATACATTCAAGGCGTGCTAAAGAAGAAGGCCATTGTTTTTGTATTCTCTGATTTTAATGACGAAGGTTTCGCTGAATCGCTTCGAATGATCGCTAAAAAACATGACGTCATTGCAGTCGTTGTCGACGACAAAGCCGAGCGCACGCTTCCGAAAATGGGTCTCGTCGATCTGCGAGATGCGGAAACCGGTGAAGTGTTTACTGTGGACACCTCGTCAAAGTCCTTTCGCGAAAGTTTTGAAGCAGAAGTGAAGCGACGAATTGAGCGGCGCGAAGGCGAGCTTCGAAAAGCGGGCGTCGATCGAATTGATGTTTCGACGAATTCTGATTTTGTTGCGCCACTTGCGTCCTACTTTCGTCGACGAGGGGCAGGTGGTCGCAAGTGAGTGATGCCATCTGGAATTGTGAAACCTCTGGAGTTCCTGCCGACGGATTGACCGTCGGGCACATCTTTGAGCTCAAGTGCTCAGGAAGTCCGGTCGCGGGGCTTTCAATTGGGTCGTTGGGACTTGAGCTTGCGAAACCAGATCGGTATCGACTGAAAGTGATCTCTGCAAAGTCGGCAAGCGAAAGCAGTGTCCACTTACAGGTGACGTCCTATCAGGCAGGCGAAAACAAACTGGAAAATGTGGTCTTGACCGATGGACTCGTGCGAATTGCCTTAAGCGGTATTCAGTTTGAAGTTCGTTCGGTTCTGAATCCGACTGAACAAGACCCGAAACCTTTTCCGCCAGTTCCGCCAGTCAGTCTTATGTGGCCGACGGAAGTCATGGTCTTTATTGGAACCTTTGTCTTCGCACTGATCGGGGTGTCGTTTCGTGTTTATTTTCTGCGTAAGAAGCGCGCCGAGTTTCAAGCATGGCTCACGGGGCATCGCACTCCTTTGTCACCAATGGATCAATTGAATAAAGAGCTACGGCGAGTGGCTAAAGAGCGAAACCCGGAAACTCAAGTGGTCGAACTGGAAAAAGTTTTGCGCGAATACTTGGCTCGGGAGCTTCGGGCGCCGGTCCTGACCGCTTCGCCAAAAGTGATTTTGAAGTTTGCGAGTGGTGGTGATCGACGGGTAAAAGAAAAGTTGCAGCCGTTAACGGTTCGACTTTTTGGCGAGTTTTCGAGGTTACAAGCGGGCCTCGATAAAAAGACGATTGATGCGACTGAGGCCTTGTCGAAAACCTTGCCCGAGCTTCTGGAAATGTCTCGAGAATTTGCGGTCGTGGTTCAAAATCGTGCCAAGGTACGAGGTGCGAAATGAGCTGGTACTCGCCATGGGCCTTCGCTTTATTGCCGCTCGTGCTGCTGCTTGTTGGCTGGGCCTATCGCTTGTCGCGAAAAAAGTCTGCCACCGTTCAGTATTCTTCGTTGAGTATTTTAAAGGGCCTCCCGCGTCCCTTGCGAACAAGATTGTTGTGGCTGCCGATGGCCGTGTTTCTTGTTGCGATGACTTTGCTGGTGATCGGCTTGGCTCGCCCGCAACGTGCCGACACGAAGATTAGAAAAAACGTTGAGGGAATCGACATTATGCTGGTGCTCGATGTGTCGGACTCAATGTTGATTGAGGACATGAAGCCCAATCGGTTAGAGGCGTCGAAGGCCATGCTGGTCGACTTTGTGAAAAGGCGCACAACTGATCGCCTTGGTCTCGTTGTGTTTTCGGGCGAGTCCTACACCCGTGTGCCGTTAACTTTGGATTACAAGATTTTGCTCGAGAGCATTGAAAAAATTAAAATTAGTCGAAATATCAAAATGGGGAGTGCGATTGGTGTGGCGTTAGCAAACGGCACCGCAAGATTGAAGGACTCGACCGCAAGATCGCGTGTGATGGTATTTCTCACAGATGGTGAAAACAACTCGGGCACGATTGATCCAGAGACAGCGCTTGATATCGCAAAAGGTTTTGGCCTTCGAATTTATACGATCGGTGCCGGGCGTGACGGCGATGCACAGCTTCCGGTTGAAACTCAGGATGCCTTTGGCCGGAAGGTAAAGCGTTATCAACCAATTCACTCCAAAGTGAATGACGAACTGCTTGGAAAGATGGCCTCCGAAACAGGCGGGAAGTATTACCGCGCCACCGACAACGAATCGCTTAAAAAAGTATTTACTGACATCGATCGCTTGGAAAAAACGAAGATCGATGTGAATCAATACACGAAATACGCCGAACTTTATCAGTCCTGGCTGCTATGGGGATTGATCGCATTGTTCCTTTCGTGGTTTTTACAGCTGACCGTTTTTCGGAGGGTGCCATAATGCGCTTTGCGAATCCAGAATGGTTGGGTCTTTTGTGGCTGCTTCCGGTGATGTGGTTACTCTTGTGGTGGAACGCACGCCTTTCTAAGAAGCGGCTTTCAGCGCAATTGGGCGTTCGAATGGCGCCGCTCTTGGCGCGCGATGGCTCTCCGGCGAGAAAACGATGGAAGATCGTACTTCGATCGATCGGCATTTTAATGGCGTGTCTTGCACTGGCGCGACCGCAACTTGGAAAAGGCCAGTCGGAGATAAAAGTTCGCGGCGTCGAGCTGATGGTGATGCTCGACATTTCGACGTCGATGCTAGCCGAGGATGTCAAACCATCCCGTCTTCAGTTCGCAAAGGCAGAACTCACCAGACTTTTTGACATGATGTCTGGCGACAAAGTCGGACTTGTTGGCTTTGCGGGATCCGCGCTTTTGCTGTCGCCACTGACGAATGATATTTCGTCGCTCAAGATGTTTCTTGATTCGGTTTCGCCGTATTCAGTCGAAACCCAAGGGACGGATTTTACAAAGGCACTTGAAGAGGCTTCCAACGCGTTCGAGCGCGGCGGGACTGAAGACGATGATCGGGCAAAGACGACGCGAGTGATTTTGGTTTTGAGCGACGGCGAGGATCAAGAAAAAGGGGCACTCGAGCTTGCTAAGAAGTTAGCGGGTGAGGGCGTTCGCATCTTTACGATCGCGTTTGGTACCGAGCGCGGCGGGTTGGTGCCGATGCGCGACGAACGAGGATTTCTAAGAGGCTATAAAAAAGATCGTGCAGGTAAAGAAGTCGTGTCGCAGGTCAAAGGCGACTTTTTGAAAGAGCTTGCGCGCGTTGGGCAAGGTGCTTTTCACTTCGCAACGTTTGGTGGGAACGAAGCTCGCCAAGTGAAGGCCGATCTTGATCGCCTGCAAAAAACAGAATTCGCATCAAGCATGGCGACCCAGTACGAAGAACGGTTTCAGCTTTTCTTGGCGCTGGCGCTTTTGTTTTTTGCCCTTGAGCTTTTGATATCCGAACAAGGTGCACGCGAACGCGTTTGGCGGGGTCGCTTTGAAGCGGGTCTCAAATCGATCATTCCTTTTGCGTTTGGTGTTTTGCTATTCGCATCCGAAAGTGCCATGGCTTCAGAATTTGACGGCGTGAGAAAAAACAACACGGCACAAAAGCAGTTCCAGGCTGAGCGACCGGTTGAGGCATTGGACGGCTTTTCGAAGTCACTTGAACACTTGCCAGATCGGGCGGAAATCCATTTCAATATCGCGACTTCATTTATGGCGCTCAAGGAAGATGACAAAGCATTGAAAGAGTTCGATGTCGCGCTTAGGACAAATCCGTCTCCCGAATTGGAATTCAAGATCCATTTCAATCGGGCGCAAGTTTTCGCGACAAAAAAAGATACGGCGCGTGCGCTTGATAGCTATCAGCAAGCGTTGCGAATCAATCCGGAATCTACCGAAGTAAAGCACAATATCGAGCTTTTGATGGCCGCCGGTGAAGGCGATGGCGATGGCGATGAAAAGAGCGACAAAAAGGATCCCAACAAACAAGACAAAGATGGCGATCAGCAAAATCAGCCAAATCAACAGCCCGAGCAAAAGCCACAGCAGGGACCAACGCCGAAACCAACGCCACGTCCCTTTAAGTCGGAACAGTTGAGCAATCAAGATGTCAGTCGAATTTTGGAAGAGCTGAAACGGCAAGAAGATCAGATTCGGGAACGAATGCAACGGGAGGGTGGCAAAGATGCTCCTCGCGAAAAAGATTGGTGAGAATTTGATGAATCAGAAATCTTTGGCTTCGATCTTTCTATCGGTGATGGGCTTCGCCATTTTTTCGATGTCGGCCTATAGTTTTGCGCAAAGTGGCGGCGGCAAATTGGAAGTGAAGGCCACGCTTGACCGACGTGCTATTGAGCCAAGTGAGTCGGTGGTGCTTTCAGTCTCCGTTGAATCGACTGAAGAGGTCGAGCCGCAAACACCGACTCTTCCGCCTTTGAACGATTTTGAAGTTCTCAATCAGTGGCAGGCAAAAGAGGTTCGCGCAAATCTCGTGCAAACGCCTTCTGGTCCGCAGTTTCAAACCATGCGTCGAATGGTTTTCAACTACCAACTTTCACCAAAGCGCTTGGGCGCACTTACGATCTATCCGGTCGAAGTGGTCATTGATGGGCGAAGCTATCGGACTTCTGCGTTGACGTTACAAGTGGCCAGTGGGGCAGGGCGAAGACAGGCTCCAAACTCTGCTCCGGGCGCGAGGCCGCCGCCT
>JAXMMN010000498.1:0-5523 GCA_034366485.1 Bdellovibrionales bacterium | reverse complement strand
ATCGTCGATTGCTTTGGTGGCCCTGCCTGCCAAAAGGAAAGTCGCGAGGAAACGGATCACAAAGGTTTCACGTACATCTGGGAACAGGTGTCCTACGATCCATTGACGAACGAAGCGTTGTTCCACATTCACTTCAAAGTGAAAGAGGCGAACGGTCGAATGCGGCGCCACAACCACTCATTCACGTATGACTGGCGTATGTGGTCGATTCCAGAACTTCGCGAGATGATGATGGAAACCGGATTCCGCAAAACTCATGTTTACTGGGAAGGCACCACTCGCAATGGCGAGGGCGACGGAATCTTTAGTCGTGTTGAAAGCGGCGAAGAGTGCGAAGCCTGGGTCGCCTACGTTGTCGGCGAAAAGTAGTAATAGGTATCGCCTACAATTCGCCTCAATGAATAGCCTGATTGTTTTTAATAGCTACTTGCTGCCGGCGGTTTTTAGTTCGGCCATCGTGAACAGAGCGTGAAGTTTAAGGCCAGCCGCTGTGATTTTATCTGACTTGCCTTCGCTTCGGTCGATGACACCGACGACATCCGTGATGATCGCTCCGTCTGCTCGCAGGTCACCAGCGCTGATGACAACTTGGCCACCTGTGGTGATAACATCTTCGATCAACGTAATCTTTTTGCCTTTGATGTCTGGGCCCTCGGCAAAGCGACAAGTGCCGTAGTCCTTTGGTTGTTTTCTAACAAACACCACCTCGTGCCCAGTTTCCATCGCGATGGCAGTTGCGATTGGAATTCCGCCCATCTCGAGTGCGCCCAGAAGTTCGGTGTCCTTTGGAATCATCGGCGCCAACATTTTTGCGATCTCTTTCAAAACCTTTGGGCGGCTTTCAAACTGATACTTGTCGAAGTACTCGTTCGAGGTTTGCCCGCTGCGAAGTTTAAAGGTTCCGGTGCGGTGCGAAAGTTTAAAGACTGTTTTTGCGAGATCGTGCTTTGTCATGGCCGGCTCCTTTTTGACCCTGAATTCGGTGCCGGGCGGGTGGCACACCCGATGCTACCTACCTCGATCATCTGTGAGGGGCAACAGAAGCGAAGGGAAACAGGGACGAAATGGGGCCAAAATCGCAGCCAGAAAATGAAATTCGAGCGCCGTCTGGTGCGGAATCTGACCCATCAGCGCGTCTCGAGGGTGCGCTGTTGAGGTCGCCGGACCTTTCCGAGCGTTCGAGTGAATCCGTCGGATCGCCCGAATCCTGGGCGGCCCAACCTGCACTTCAAAAAGAACCGGATCGAAGACAGAAAGAAAAACTAGATTTTGATGCACTCAAAATTTTTGTGGTTTTGGCACTCATGACGGCGGCGATGGCAATCGTCATGAAGTTTCTCTTCTAACAGCAAAGCTGCGTGTTGCGATTTTGATACGCAGTGCGTTTCAATGTCGTCGTAGATCTCTTTGAGTACTGGCCGTCGGTCGAGAATGTACTTTAGGCAACTGAATCGAGATCAGAAAGAAGCGAAAATGGATCAAGAGCCAAGACCATTGGCATTGCAGTGACCATTTTCGAGGACGTGTTCGGTGAGCCAGCTAAAAGCCCAAAGGAATGACTCGATTGCTCCTTTTTATGTGATGGAGTTGATGCGCAGATCTCGAGAACTCGAGAAATCTGGAAGAAGTATTATTCACATGGAAGTGGGCGAGCCTGATTTTCCGACGCCGACTCCGGTTGTAAAAGCGGCGCAGCGGTTTTTAGAAAGTGAAATCGTTCACTACACATCCGCAATTGGTCTACCTCAGCTGAGAGGAGCGATCGCTAAGTTCTACCAGACTCGTTACGGCGTCCTTCTCGATCCACAGCAAATTGCGATTACGTCGGGTGGATCGAGTGCGTTGACACTTTTATTATCTGTTTTAACAAATCCCGATTCCGAGTGGTTGATGGTCGACCCGGGTTACCCGTGTAACCGACACATTATTCGAGCGTTCGGTGGCCGTGATGTCGCTCTCAATGTCGATGCCAGTACGCGGTTTCAGCCGACTCTTCAGCAAATTAAAGAAAAGTGGACCAGCAAGACGGCAGGCCTAATTTTGGTTTCTCCTAGTAACCCAACGGGCACGGTACTTACCAAACAGGAGATCGAAGGTTTCGCTGAGTATGTGAAGGAGAAAAACGGCGCGTTGATTATCGACGAAGTGTATCACGGCCTGACCTACGAGGAACCGGCTGCTACGGCAGCAGGCTTAAACAGCAACACCTTCGTCGTTCAAAGCTTCTCGAAGTATTTCAATATGACAGGCTGGCGTGTAGGCTGGATTGTCGCACCAGAAGGGTACTCGACGCTTCTCGAAAAAATGGCGCAGAATCTATTCATTGCGCCCCCAACGGTTGGACAGCATGCCGCATTGACTGCGCTCTTGCCCGAGACGATCGAAATTTTGGAAAGGCGCAAGCTCGAGTTTAAAGCGCGCCGCGATTACCTCTACTCGGAATTGATCGATATCGGTTTCAAAATTGAAGGAAAGCCGAGTGGCGCGTTTTATATTTGGGCCGATTGTCGACCATTCGGTAGAGACAGCTTCAAGCTCGCATCAGAGTTTCTCGAAAACTGCGGAGTGGCTGTTACGCCCGGGCTGGATTTTGGTTCTAACTTTCCCGAGCGCCATCTTCGATTCGCCTACACGACAGGTTTAGAGCAGCTTCGTGAAGGCATGAGAAGAATTCGCGAATATCTTTCTACTGCTGTTCCCTAATGCGCATGTTGATGCGAGTTACCCTCGGAGCTCGGCTGAAGCTTAAACGCGGCTCGATTTAAAACTTCGAATGTATCTTGTCCCTCAGTGATTTTCAGGAACTGATTCGCTTGAACGTTCTGAAATATCTGAATGGCTTTCGTCGAGTCAGGCGTAGGCCAGCGAATTTCGAGCTTTTCAATGGAACTTAGTTTTCCAAGCCCAAGGTGGACGACGATCGAGTTCGAGCCGAACGAGGCTCCGGCACCGACTGTTCGTTGAATAATATCTTTTCCAACATAGGCTCGGACCCTTGCGCCTAGAGCGGCACGATTTGCGGTTTTTCCTTCAAGCGAAATTTTCAACCAATTGCCGCGGACACGGTCGTTGACGAAAAACTGGGGGAATCCGACATCGGAAGGAAACCCGCTTCCATTTCGAACGAAAACATCAAGTGCGCCGTCGTTGTTGACATCGGCAAATGAAATGCCGTGACCCTTTTGTAAGCTTCCTACTCGTTGGCTTACAGAAATATCGGTAAACTTTTTTCCATTTTCATTTTGATAAAGAGCATTTGGTGCGACGTCTCCGAGGCTTACTCCGCCAGAGCCGACGAAGAGATCCTGATAGCCGGAATTGCGAAGGTCACCGACGGCAGCGGCCATTGCAGTGTCGGCTATGGCAATTCCAGATTTACGAGAAACATCCTCGAATGAACCATCTGATCGACCTTTGAAGAGCGCAGACTTATCGCCATTATTTTTTAATCCAAAAAAACCACGCGCGACCGATTCGAAGTTTGGCCAATTAAAAGATCCAACGTAAAGATCGTCGATCCCGTCTCGATCATAATCAAAAAAGAGTGATGGGTAGGAAAGAGCGGGGTTTGCCATTGTCAAAGTGACCGGTGTCTCTGCAAGTTTAAATTTGCCTCCGCCGAGGTTGAGGTAGAGGCGATTCGGAGCCCCTTTTCCTGTCAGTCCAGGGCGAGAGGCATCGAGGTGCAGAAGTGAAAGAAACAAATCCTGTTTCCCATCGCCGTTCACGTCGGTGTGTGTGGAGCTCTTGCACATGAAACCCTTGGTATTGATCCCAGAGGGGGCCGTGTGGTTGATGAACTTACCTTTTTGATTGAGGTAAAGTTCAACGCCGTAAGATTCGTTACAAACAAAAACATCGGCCCAGCCATTCGAGTCATAGTCGGCCCAATTGGCAGAGACAGCGGTACTTCGGCCTTCAAGAAGTCCAACCTCTTTAGTGACATCTTTAAACTTTCCGCCACCGAGATTTTTTAAGAGGGCGTTGAATACTGGGATTTTATAAAAGGGATTAGAGTCGACGCGGTCCCAGGCACCGCGAGTCAGATAGAGATCAAGTTTCCCGTCATTGTCGAAATCTGTTGGGAATATCGCAGTGACGCCCTTTTGTTCTTCAAGGCCAGAGCCTTTGGTTGCGTCGGTAAATCCACCATTTTTATTGCTGAGAAAAAGCAACGTTGGTGCGCAATCATCACGATCGGAAAATACGATATCTGAAAAGCCGTCCTCATTCAGGTCATCGACATAGGCGCCACCGGCTCGTCCACGTCGATCAAGCCCAAGTGGAATTGAGAGCTCTGTCATCATTTTTTCTTTTTCAACACCACGAACTCGCTCTAGCGGCAGGCGGTGTTTTTTGGGCACGCCACTTGGAAAAGTGCCAAGCGTCATGTGGGCAACGTTGAGCAGCCATTTTGCGTGGTAGCTATCGGGGTGTCGAACAAGATACGCGTTGAAACTTTCAATCGCGGCCGTCGAGCCAGCTTTGTCCTTGTGTCGCGCATTTTCGGTCAGCGGAAAAACACAGCTGTCGCGATTGTGATTGCCAAGGCAGTTGGTTACTTCTCCTAAGCGTAGCTGAAGAAGTCCCAGACGAGAGAGTGTTCTTGAAATAGCAGGGTCGTCTTTTGCGATCGTCGCCAATTTGTGTGCCTCGGACATGGTCTTGATCGCCAAATGAAGGCTAGCTTCTTCAAACGCGTAAAGTTCGCCAAGCCGTTCGTGAAGGGCACTGAGGGCTAACGTTTGCGCAGCTGTTCGAGAGCTAGTTGATTCACCGCTTACTTTCAAAATTTCCGCACGCAACGCTTTTTCTCCCAGCGGGATGCAGGTCTTGATGGCTTCGCAGCGGTCTTTGGACTGAGGTGATATATAAGAATAACAGACGTCGCGCACGCTGAGGTCGATTATTTCGCTGCGGCCTCCATCGATAGCATGAGAGAGTGAGCCGAAGAGAAAGACCGAGACTAAAATGAAAGTGCGAATCACTGTTGTTGGCATGAATTTCCCCTTGGGAAATATTCAAACAGTGAAATGACCTTTTTGAAAGTCAGAATGTGATAAACGGCCTAAGTATTCGTCCTTAAGCCTGTCTATTTCGTTGATACAAAAGAACCTTCGCAGCCCAGAACTCCGCCCCGTAGGGCGTTCACCGCGGAACGAACAGTGACCGGTCTGGCGATCGCTGGACTAGGCACGTAGCCAGCTTCACGCATCCAGTTTGCGTAAGTTTCTAATACGAACGAGTTAGTCTCGAGAATCTGCCTTTGGGCGATGTCTGGATGGTAGCGATTGTTGCTAATTCCAATATACATCGTGCCCGTTGTTTTATTGCGGTCGTTAATTGAAAGATAGCCCGCCGCTGCTAAAGCTTCCAAAAGCTTCATTGATACGTTGCCAGCTTTATTTGTCAGAACTGCTTGGTCATAGTTTATGCTGTAGATCAACTTGGGAACATTTGCGCCAACTCGCTGTTCAGAAGCTTGAAGAACAGTCGCATCTTTTGTCGTTAGAGGTACAGAAA
>JAXMMN010000497.1:0-1280 GCA_034366485.1 Bdellovibrionales bacterium | reverse complement strand
TTGAATTAAAAATCATCACTTCACCGCTAGTTTCGCTATACCGATTATAGGGAACATTCGCGATTCGGGAATCCCGCTCTTTGGATTTCATTTCCAACATTTTCGCGCGGTCGATCTTTGAATCCATCGACACTTTACCTAGTGTGTCGTTGAAAAGTCCTTGATCCTCTTTCACGATCCCGCCGTTTGCCTCAGCTCCCCAAAGTTCGATCATTTCTTTTGCGCGCTCATCCGCCGATCTCATAACATTTCCACGAGCCGAGAACTTCGCACTTTCAACGGCATCGCGATAGGCGGCGACGAGATCTTTTTCTTCCAGACTTTCCGTCCAGCTGTATCCTTCAACGCCATTCATTAGAACGCGAAGTCCACCAACCTGACTTTGCGAGCTATCAAACTTTTCTAATTTACCTTGCGAAACGGAAAGCCCCAGCATCTCGCCGCTTTCAACAATCAGTTCAAGTTCGACACCGTCTTTTTTTGCTAAATCCGAAAGGTGATGAAAGCGACTTTCAATTTTCGTGTAGTCGAGGGTTCCGCCTGAATGAGAATTGGTTTCGCTCACTTCGCACCTCCGGCACGGCCGCCAACAAGAATTTTTGAAACCAACAAAGCTGGCTGCCCCACCGTTGTTGGGATACTGCCGCTGACAGAGCCACACATTCCGTCTTGCAACCGAAGGTCAGAACCGACTTTCGTGATTCGTCCCAACGTCTCAATTCCACGGCCGATCAAAGTTGCGCCCTTAACAGGCTTTTCTAGCTTCCCGTTTCGAATCAACCAGCCCTCGGTCACGCCGAAGTTATAGTCCCCTGTGCCTGGAGACACCGATCCGCCGCCCATTTCTTTGGCGTAGATACCGAAATCAATATCGCGAATCATATCCTCTAAACTGTCGGTTCCGGCCGCAATGTAGGTGTTTCGCATTCGAGATGCCGGAGCATACTTGTAACTCTGCCTTCGACCACTTCCCGTTCGGGCAAAGCCAGTTTGTTTCGCGCCCATGTCATCGACAATGTAGCTTTTCAAAACGCCGTTTTCGATCAGGACCGTTTTCTTTGTCTTCATTCCTTCGTCATCCACGTTCAACGATCCCCATGCATTCGCAATGGTTCCGTCGTCGATCGCCGTCACACAGCTTTCTGCGATCTTCTGATCTTTCTTCCCACAGAAAACCGATGCATCTTTTGCGACGGACGTTGTTTCTAATCCATGGCCGCAGGCTTCATGAAAAATCACTCCGCCAAAACCATTATCGATCACGACGGGAAATTCACCCG
>JAXMMN010000496.1:0-2040 GCA_034366485.1 Bdellovibrionales bacterium | reverse complement strand
TGCGGCGGAATGACTGTACGCGGATCTAACTTCGCGAACCGAGACCGCAAAGGCTTCAACGCCATGCTTTTGAACAGCGACTCGAGTACACCCGTGACGTTCGGATTCCAAACAGAAAGCTCTTGCCAGTTAACTCCAGACCACTGCTCTGCAGCCTTTCCATCCAATTCAAAAGTTCCAACACTTTGCGGAATCGCGACGGAGTCATTGATATGCTCGGGACTGGCCGATCGAGAAGTAAGTCCAATTCCGCTATAGCCCTCAATTCCAGCGCCATACTCTTCGTAACTGGTCCACTCTCGGCTGCTCAACTGATCAACTAAAAGTGACGGGTCGATTGAAGCCGACTCGGGAAGCTGAAACCAAAAATTAGACTCGCCAGCCATTTAGGCCTCTTCTTTCGAAAGCTCAGCTTTTTTAGGAATCAGAAATAGCAGAAGTCGACTGAGGTCGATCTCGAAAATCTTGGTTTGATTGTGTGGTCGAACGGGATCGCCGTGGTGGTTGTTGTGAAAACCTGCACCCCAAGTCAGCAATCCGAGAAGCCAGATATTTACGCTATTATCCGTAGTTTCGTAATTGCGATACCCAAGAGTTCGTGTGTGGCAAAGCGACGCAATGAGTCCCTCGACGTGGTAGTGAACGAAGCCAGGAACAAACAAAAGGAAAACTGGGGCCAACGGATCTATCAGAAAAAGCGCAACCGCAGTCGCCCAATAGATCTGGTAATAGTGGTTGCCGATAAACTTTAGCCCCGAAGATTTCAAAAGTCTCCGAGCAGAACCCAACTTGAGATCGAATTTCCTAAACTGCCAGCCCATATAAGAATTGAAAATTCCAAATCGAGGACTGTGTACGTCGAGTTCATTGAGATCAGCGAATCTGTGATGATGGTCTGTATGAAGCGCCACCCAACCAATCGGCGCTCCGAGTCCCGCGAGAGCGCCTAGGTAGGCACCAACGTTTTCAATCAGCGTGTATGTTTTAAAGCCGCGGTGAGCAAAGTACTTGTGATAAAAAATCCCTATTCCAACGACACCAATTAAAACCCAAGAAACGTAAGATCCAATCAACCATAGGCCGCTGACTTCACGTTTGATCAGAAGGTAAACCGCAACGATCGCACCAAGGTGTTGCGGAAGCGTGATCGCCCAAATCCCCTTTGGAACATGAAAAGAACCGCTACTTTTCTCCATGGTCCCCTGTGTGCTCGGTAAAAATGATCATTCTTTTCATCGCCGATCTCTGAACTGGAACCTTCGCCGATCCGGAGTGCAGCTGGCACGAGTCAAAAACGATCAGCCGATTTTTCACAAACGGAATAAGTCCGACGACATCGAACTTTTCTTTTTCCACGTCGGGAATGTGGCGCAGCAGTACTTCTTTTTCGAGTTTATTCAGCAGTGGCTTGGCGTTTGTTGCCATCTCACCATTTGGACTCGCAACAAATTCGTCAGGCGTTGCGAGAAGAAATTTATAGTCGTCCAGCACGGCTTTTGAGTAGACGAACTTCGTGAGGTCATTGATTGAAACCGAAAAATAGCTATACGCATTGTAAAGGACAAGTTGCTCATCGAAGACGTTGTCTTCAAGACAGAAGGTAAAATTCTTGTAGGGAATTTTGCTGGGATCAAGTCCGCTGTCGGCGTGAATCATGAAGGGCGTGTTGCTATCAAAGGCGAAAAGCCCACGAATCCGAAAATCCTTTACTAACTTTCGCATTTTCCTAACAAAAAAAAGTGGCAGCTCTGCGCCTGCCATTTGAGCGACGACCAAAGATTCCTTTTTTCCACCTTGATGAGAATCAGAACTTTCCTTGCTCGATATTTTTCGGCGCAGGACTTCAAGCTCTTCGCTCGATAAAAAATCATCGACGACAATGGGTGGAGACCAAAGAGATCTGATCGCACTCTTCTGTTTCTCTGATCTTGAGATCGTGTCAAAAGTGCCCTTCATGCCTTCCACTTTCTATTTTAGGGCTTCCGCCAGTTTTCCTGGATCGCCAACATACCACCTCGCGTTCGGCACCTCGAGGCCTGA
>JAXMMN010000495.1:0-7326 GCA_034366485.1 Bdellovibrionales bacterium | reverse complement strand
GCCCCAAAACTGATCGATCAATCGATAGAGCAGGTAGTGAATCGGATCGCGTTTTGAGTGACTGATCCATATATGGGAATACAGAGCGACGCTTGTGGATGACTTCCCGACGAATTTCCAGAGCAGGCGAGGCCAATGATTTTTCAATTCCCGCGTCGAATGCAGAATGATGGAGTCGAACGATCTTAGATCGATTTGCTGGATCTCGGATTCAACTAAGAAGTGCTGACTTCCGAGAGTGTCCATGTCGCTGCGGAGTTTTTGAAAGAGCGGACTCTCGGCTTTCGCGAGGAATACCACCTCGAACTGATTCTTGGCATGCCAGAGCGCTACGTCGCGCGCATAGGCCTCAGCTCCTGAGTAGCTGGGGCTTTGATAGATGTGGAGGACGCGTTTACGCCGTGGTCGGCTTGTCATTGAGCTTTTAAGCCTAGGTAAAAGTCCTCAATCGCGGCGAGCACTCGCGAAGTCTCTTCGAGCTCAGCAAAAAGCGGAAGTCGAACGATGCGATCGGCAACATTTGTCGTGACGCTCATATGGCCTGAAGTTCGCCCGTAACGGCGCCCTCCAGGGCTGGAGTGGAGAGGAACGTAGTGAAATGGTGCTTGAATTTGATGGGACTTTAAATGGTCGATCAGCGCTGTCCGAGTTTCGAGATTCGCCGTGAGAAAATAAAAAATGTGGCCGTTGTGCTGGCAATGTTCTGGAACGACGGGCAACTGAAGGTGTGGAGG
Source organism: Bdellovibrionales bacterium (assembly GCA_034366485.1). Taxonomy (GTDB): domain Bacteria; phylum Bdellovibrionota; class Bdellovibrionia; order Bdellovibrionales; family JAMPXM01. The sequence continues at coordinate 6,592 of JAXMMN010000495.1, read as the reverse complement.
TTCATAGGCAGGGACGGGAGCCAATTTTTTTGAAAGCTCTTGAAGTCCGTTGCGATACGTACTCCAGATGTTCAATCTTTTCTCTGTGATTTCTTTTGCCCGCTCAAGCTGAGCAAGCAGCAACGCCGCTAATAGGTCGCTTGGCAGATAAGAAGACCCAAGATCGACCCAAGTATATTTGTCGATTTGTCCGCGAAAGAACTGACTTCGGTTTGTGCCTTTTTCTCTTGTGATTTCGGCGCGAAGAGCAGCCGCATCCGATTTTGCAATGAAAGCTCCGCCCTCTCCGGAAACGATGTTCTTTGTTTCGTGAAAGCTAATTGCGCCAAAGTCACCGATGGTTCCCAGCGCTTTTCCTTTGTAGCTCGACATCAACCCTTGGGCGGCGTCCTCGACGACTTTTAATTTGTGTTTTGCGGCGATCTCCATGATCGCATCCATTTCCGCTGCGACACCGGCGTAATGGACAACGAAGATCGCTTTTGTTTTTGGAGTGATGGCTTGCTCGATCAATTTTTCATCGATGTTCAAAGTATCCATGCGGATGTCGACAAAAACAGGAACCGCGTGGCGAAGTGCAACAGCGTTGGCTGTCGATACGAATGTGTAAGAAGGCATGATCACTTCGTCGTCAGGATTCAAGTCACAAAGGAGTGCGGCCATTTCAAGCGCTGCCGTGCACGAGTGCGTAAGCAGGACATGTGGCGTCTTAAGATTTTCTGAAAGCCACGAGTGACATCGCTTCGTGAAGGCCCCATCGCCAGATAATTTTCCCTTTGTGAGTGCCTCAAGCACATAGGTTTGCTCGCGATCGGTAATTGAAGGCGCGTGAAAGGGAATCGGGGAATTTGGATTGAGAGTTGGTTTTGACATCGATCTCCGCTCTTGAGAGGTTCTACCGAGCATAGTGGGTGCGGCGGGAGGTTTTGTGCAGCGCGTGGGCTGGATCCGAATGGGAGCACTGGGAGATCTTCTGGTGGGCCTGGCAAGTCTTCGCGAAGTCATTGACCGCTGGCCAGGTGCCAAAGTGTCGGTGATTGGCCCTAAGCTGTGGCTAGAAATTTTGGAACCTGGGTTTTGGCCAGAAATTGACCGTGTCGTTGTGATCGAGCGGAAAAAGCCGGCGGCATTGGTCTACAAACTCACGAACAACGTTGAAAGTCGAGATTCAGCTACACACGGTCAGCGCTGGACAGTGGTTTCATCGGGCGATTGGACTTTGCGCAAGGAAATGGGTGCTGGATACGACGTGATTTTCAACACTCGGGTGGATTCTCCGCGCGAGGCGTTCCCGGCATTTTGGGCGAGGGTTCCCGAGCGATGGGGAGCGGCCAAATGTTTTGAGCGCTTTATATACACGCACCGAGGAACCCATTACGGAAAAGACCCTCTGCTACATGAGCGCGATGTTCCCTTGTTGTTACAAGATGAAATCACAGAGACGAATTTCTGTTCGAAATATTCGACGTTGACCACGAGAATTGAAAACTCACCGCGAATAGCGAAGTGGCGCCAGCTGGGGCTTCCGTCTCCGCGCGATGTTTCTAAGGTCGGCCCTGGCGGAACCATATTGTTGGTCAACCCGACCTCCAGCCGTCGCGAGAAAGCGTGGCCAAGTCAGAAGTTCTATGAACTGATTAAAAGCTTGAAGGCATCACCGGATTTCCGCGATGTGGATGTCAAGGTTTTGGGCTCCCCCGCAGAGACCGACTGGTTAAATGAAGTTGCGCGTGGCGAGGTTCCGACTGTTCAGCCAGCAAACATTGGTGAGCTTTTTAGGACTGTTGCTCAGGCTTCTTTGTTGGTTACAAACACAAGTTCTGTGCAATTTATTGCGGCGTCTGTCGCGACTCCAGTCGTGACGTTAATGGGACGCGCGCGACCAGAGATTTGGGGCCCGCTTGGGCCGAAGGATCTCATTGTTCGCGGTTCAGAACCCCCAGATGTCGACTCCCTATTTGAGCGCGAGCAAAAGGCTTACGAATCGATCGCTGTCGAGACGGTGAATGACGCCGTGACTCGGCAGTTACATGCTATTCGGAAATAAATTTTAGGAACTCTTTTGCCTCTGCCAATCGATAGGCCGGCGCCAAGGTTTTCGTGAGTGGAGCGGTGATTCCGTCTGGATTGACCAGCCAAACTGTTGACCGCTTTGCATCTTCAAGCAGAAGCGAAAAAGGCCAAGTCAGCTTTTCAGAAATTTTGTTGAGGTCGTCAGTTTCCGCTTTCCTCAGCCATAGCTCTTGAAACTTCGTCAGCTGTTGAGGGGAATCGATGACTTTTATCGTCACAAGAGAGTCCTCGATCTGTTTTCGTACGGTGACGCGAAATAATTGAGAACTCATGGCTCAAGTCTATTCCCACAATGTTTGAGTGGGGAGACCAGAAACGGCACTTCGTTTTGGAAGATTTAGATGCCTAGGACGACGAATTCAGCTCAGAACGGACTAATTGATCTGGCCAATGCAGGACTTTCGGTATTGGAACTGCAATTAATCGGCTTATGGTCCGACCCGTCGGTCGGTGCACAGGAACGTCGAGAAAATTGGCATTGAATAGAGAAGATAGGAATCGGTAGTTATGGGCTCGGTATTTAAGAAAGCGATCACGGTGTTTTTAGTTCAAGCAGCAATGTTATTGGCAACAGCCGGTATGGAGTCCTCGAGGGCTCAGGCCGGGGATTTGACCACTTCTGAAACAATCATCGATTATGCTCGAAGTGGTCTCACGGCCGCTCTGGGAGACGACTACCGTTTGAAGCCAGGCACGATCGAGATCGAAGATGAAGCGGGTGTCGATATTGGAAACGCCTTCCGATCGATGGTTGGTGCTGAAGCGAAAAAGTATCAGGTTCGTTTTGTTGCGATTGATCGAGCTGGCGAAGCCTACCGTGGTCACATTAAGATGGTGGTCAACGCGATTTCAAGCCTCGGTGAAGACAAGGAAGACGACAACAACACGACTTTGCGCGGATCAGATCAAGGCACAGGCCGCATGATCAAGATTCAGCTGGTTTCGTATTTACATCGGTCTCAGCCAATTACGCCAAAGCAGATGTATCTCGTCCGCATTTCAAAGTAGATCCCAGCGAAACTCCATCGGTGCTTCAAGGGCCTCAGCGAGGCTCTTGGCCACCGGGCAGGTCCTAGCGATCGTTTCTAGTTTATCGCGATCTTTTTCCCCAATATTCCCCGGCATCCGAACGTTAACCGTTAAGCGCGCGACTCGCCTTGGGTTCGCCGCCATCTCTTTGGTTACGTCGGCTGTCGCTCCGCGCATGTCCAGGCCATCTTTTTCAGCACTGATGGCCATCACAGTTAAAAGACAGCTGCCGAGCGCTGCTGCGACGAGATCAGTCGGAGAGAATGTTTCTCCACGACCATTGTTGTCTTTTGGCGCATCTGTTTCTATGACAGAGTGAGACGGTCCGTGGGTTATTCGAGTGTGTTTATCGCCCTGGTAGACAGCTTGAATTTTAACCATACATTGTAGTTAGCCATTTGCTGACCGGTAGGCAATAGCTCAATGTTGAACTATAGTCGAACGAGCAGAGCGGAGGAATTTGTGTTGAGCACTTCAAAAGTTGTTAGGTCGAATCAAATGAAAAGTTTCGGTCTTCGCGCGACGTTTCTTGTTGTCGTGATGGCATTCGTTACTGGTTGCGGAATTCAGTCGATTCCGATGGCGAAAAACGAGGTTGATGCGTCGCTAGCGGAAGTGATGAACCAGTATAAACGCCGCGCAGACCTTATTCCAAACCTTGTTGAAACCGTGAAAGGTTACGCAAAGCAGGAAAATTCGACGCTGGTTGCGGTCACCGAGGCGCGCGCAAAAGCGACGTCGATGACGATTGATCCGTCAAAAGTGACACCCGACCAGCTGCAGAAATTCTCGCAAGCACAAGGTCAGCTTTCGCAAGCTCTCGGCCGACTTTTAGCTGTTACCGAGAATTACCCTGATCTGAAATCGAATCAAAATTTTCGCGATCTTCAAGCTCAGCTCGAGGGTACAGAGAATCGAATCACTGTGGCGCGAAACCGCTATATTGAGTCGATCAAAGGTTTTAACAATCTGGTGACGGTTTTCCCAACCAGTATGACGAATTCATTTTTTTTCCATCATCAGCCAATGCCGCAATTTGGTGGTGAAGTGACGGAAGAAGAGAAGAAAGCTCCAGCGGTGAAATTCTAGTGATTCTGACGTTCGCGCGCGCTGACAGTCTTCGATCGTTGATTTCGATCGTCTTCTTTTTGTTGTCGATTTTTGGCAGCGAACTGGCTCGCGCGGATTTTGTGGTTCCGCAATTGACGGGACCGGTCGTCGATCAAGCCAAAGTATTATCTGACGATGTGGCGCGCGAACTTGAATTTACAATTCGCAGACTGCAGGAGTCGGGTGGCCCTCAGTTCACAGTCGTGATCGTCGAGTCACTTTCTGGAATGCCAGTTGAGTCTGCGGCAATAAAAATTGCGGACGCTTGGAAACTTGGCGATCAAAAGCGCGATGATGGCGTCATTTTGCTCGTGTCGATGAACGATCGCAAAATTCGCATCGAGGTTGGTCAAGGACTTGAGGGAATTCTCACGGATCTTGATAGTAAGAGAATTATTGAAGAACAAATGGTGCCCGCATTTCGAACGGGCCAGGCGAGTTATGGGGTTTTGCTGGGAAGTCGTGCGATCATGGCAAAGATTGCGCCCCAACAAGTAAAGTCAGAATTCGCAGCGCTGCCAGTTCGAACTCCCAACCGCTCTCGAGAACTTCCGCTTCCGCTTCTATTGGTGCTGATCGTCATTTCAGTCATCGGTAGTCGGTTGCAAAAACGCGGACGCTATCGTCGCTTTCGTGGCTATGACCCCTCGCGCTCAGCGGGAGGCTGGACCTCTGGTGGCGGTGGATGGTCGGGCGGCAGTTCTGGTGGATCATCGGGCGGCGGCTGGTCGGGCGGCGGCGGTGGGTTTTCTGGCGGTGGCGCTTCGGGGGGATGGTAATGCTTCGCAAAGAACTTCCTGATTGGATCGGCGAATATCTCTCTTACGAAGAAGCCGAGCGGATTGAAAATGCAGTCATGGAAGTCGAACGAAAGACTTCGGCAGAGATTGTTCCGATGATTGTTCGCAGGTCGACAATGAAGGCGACGGGAGACCGGATGATCTTCTGGATTTGCTTCGGAATCTTTGGAATAGGCGGAGCGACGTGGTTCGCATTTGTTGGTGGTATTGACGAAGTTCTTCTTGGAAAAGTCATCGAGAAGATGGGGCTTTGGCCCAATGAGTGGATGTATCGAATATTAGCTGGACTCGCTGAGACGGCGGTCGCGGGGGCAATGTTTTTGCTCGCCTGGTTTGTTGCTGGATTTTTAGCTGACCTCGATTGGGTCCATCGGCTGGTGTTTCCGCCTCGAGATCAGGCTTTGCAAGTCGAGCATCGGGCACAGGCAGAATTTTTCGCATCGGACTTGCGTTCAACGTCTGGAAAAACAGGGGTTCTGATTTTTGTTTCTTTGCTCGAGCACCGCGCTGTGATTTTAGCGGACGAGGCGATTTCGTCGAAGCTTGATAAAGAAGTTTGGAAGTCGACGCTAGAGACATTGGTCAAAGCAATTGCGAATGGCGAAATGGCTCGTGGTTATGCGGCCACAGTTGGTATCGTCGGCCGTCTTTTAGAGCCGCACTTTCCCGTCGGCGAGGTAAATCACAATGAACTTTCAGATCGATTGAGAATTAAAGAGTAAGGCCGCGAGAATTGTCTTTAAACGCCGAACGACGAACCACAGCCACAAGACTTCGCGGCGTTGGGGTTCGAAAAGATAAATCCTTTTCCGTTCAGTCCGCCTTCGAAGTCGAGGGTCATTCCGGCGACATAGAGGAAGCTCTTTTTGTCGATCACAACGCGTGTTCCGTGCTGATCGAAGACCTTGTCCTCGCCTGTTGTTTGCGTATCAAAGTCGAGTTTGTAGGACATGCCAGAACAACCGCCGGCGACGATTTTTACCCGTAGAAAGCCCTCTGCGTTGACAGACGCCTCGGACTTTAGCTTTTCGATTTGTTTTGCAGCAGTCTCACTTAGTTGAACCATAGGGCTAGTCTATCAAAACCTAGCGCCATTCGCAAAGGCCTTGGCGCCTGACCAAAGCCTGCTGGCCTTGTTTCATTTTGAATCCAATTTAAACTGATCTGACGGGGTGGATGTGGCCGAAACCAGGGTTAAATTGCAGTTCAAAGGGACCTATCGGGGAACCGCCGGCGCCACATGGTCTTCTCGTCCTAGCCGTATTTTGAACGAGCGAGGGGAAGTACTGCATAATTTTTCTGAAATTGAGGCGCCGAGTTCCTGGTCCGATCAGGCGGTCAACATTGTCGCCAGGCAGTATTTGCGTCAGCGATTGCCAGATGGTGGTGCGGAATCAAGCATTCGCCAATTGATAGAGCGGGTCTCGTCGGCCATTCGTGATTTTGGGCATGAAACCTTGAAGCTCTTTGCAGCAACAGATGATGCCAGCCGATTTAAACTTCAGCTTGAGGATCTTATTCTTAGCCAAAAGGCCTCTTTCAATTCTCCCGTGTGGTTTAACTGCGGACTTTGGCAGAGC
>JAXMMN010000494.1:0-2622 GCA_034366485.1 Bdellovibrionales bacterium | reverse complement strand
CTCGACAGAGTATCCATCGATGACATCCGCGGAATTTCAAGCCGAGCGAGCCAAAGTGGAAGCTTTGCTATTGAGCGTGCAAACACTGGTCGCGGAGTTGAAGCCCGCGATGAACCTACTCACATCCGAAACAGCCGATGTCGCGATGAACACGCCGCTTGCCAGCAACAAAGCCAATGAGCAACTGATTGAGAAGCTTCAAGCGTTGGCGGCGATCGAAGACGATCTCTACACCCTCCTTGGAAATCTCAGTGTTTTTGTTAGCTGCGAAGCCGGCGTCGATGGAAAAAATCAACAGGCCCAAAAATTGACTGGCGAACTGGAAGCCATTTACTCTCGCGTCTCTCAAGCTTTCACTCCGGTTTCTTTGTTCTTTGCGCGTGCACCTGAAGCGGTTATTGAAACGTACTTGAAGAGCGATGCGACGAAAGATCGCCGTTTCCAAATTTCGCTCACTCGCAAATACCGAGATACACTTCTCAGCGAGGCAGAAGAAAACCTGATCTCTTCACTCTCGATCAGCGGCCACACGGCCTGGGGCACGCTCTACAACCAAATCTCTGGCCAAATGAAGTGCCAATTGAAATACGACGACGGTCGCGAAGAAACTCTCGGCTTTGCCCAAGCCTCGGGCCTCGTCCGTGGCGACGATGAAAAAGCTCGCAAAGCAGCGTGGCACGCCATCAACTTTGCCTGGAAAGAACAAAAAGAATCTGCGGCGGCCATTCTTAATGCGTTGGCTGGCTGGCGTATTGAACTGGCTAAAAAGCGCTCATTAAAAGTAAAGCAGGACTTCTTGTCGCAACCGATCCGAATGGCAAAAATCGAGCGCGAGACTTTGGATGCGATGATGCTCGCCGTGCGCGAGTTCCTTCCGCAAAGTCAGGAAGGTCTTCGCTTCATGGCCAAGGGCCTCGGAAAGAAACAGCTAGATCCTTGGGACATCCTTGCCGGCGCACCGGCTCAAAAAGGCGAATCTAATAGTGCTCGCACGTTCGCTGAAGGTCTCGAAATGATTCGTGGATCTTTCATGGAAGTCGATCGCGAATTCGGCGAGTTCTGCGACATCATGTTGAAAAATCGTTGGATGGAAGGCCGAGTCCTCGAATCCAAACGCAATGGTGCGTACTGCACAGGCTTTCCAAAGTCGCGCACACCACGCGTGTTCCAAACCTACATGGGTTCGATGAACGACATTCGCACGCTCGCCCACGAACTAGGTCACGCCTATCATTCTTGGGTTCAGCGCGATCTTCCGCGCGCGGCGATGGGCTCGCCGATGACTTTGGCCGAAACGGCCAGTGTCTTTGCGGAAACTGCATTTGCTGATTACGTGAAAAAACATGGCGATGCGCACGCCAAAAACGAGATTCGCTGGCAGAATGCCGAAACGGCGGCGGCCTTTTTAATCAACATTCCAGTTCGCTACGAATTTGAAAAAGCGTTGTACACTGAACGGCAGACAACAACGTTAACGGCCGAAGAGCTTTCACAAATGATGTCGAAAACTTGGATGCAGTGGTACGGCGACACGCTTTCGGGACCTGACGAAATGTTCTGGGCTAGCAAACTACATTTCGCAATGTCGTACGTCAGCTTCTACAATTTTCCGTACACGTTTGGTTATCTCTTTAGCCTTAGCCTCTACGCAAAACGCAAAGAAGAAGGCGCCGGCTTCATGCCAACATACCGCGCGCTTCTGCGCGACACCGGACGTATGACCGCGGAAGAGCTCGTTCAGAAGCACACAGGGGAAGATATTCGAAGCGTGGACTACTGGCGAAAAGCATTGAAGCTAGCCGTCGACGTCTAATTTTAAAGTCTTGAAACATTCGAGGAAAATAAAAATGAAGTACCTAACAATTCCAACTTTCATCTTAGTGGCTTCCGTTTTCACCGCGGCTTCGGCGCAGGATCTTAACGCTGATCGATTGAATTGCTTTGCAAAGCTCAATCAGGTCGCAGCCAAACCTGCGTACAAGCTGAATGACGGCGAATTCCTCTTCGACACGACGTCCTCGCGAATATTCAAAGTTTCGATAGCTGGATTACAGGACTGCTCACTTGCTGACATCCGCGCCCAGAACAATCGAGTCTACATAAGCTATCGATCCGATGGCCAAGCGGCCGACTCACCCGCAACAATTTTTAGCTATGCGTCGATGGACTCCACACCCGGGGAAGGCCCAATCTTTCAACCCGGCTTTAGCGCACTCTCGAAATATGAAAAGGCGATGGTCAAGGCTCGAGACCTTGTGCCGCTGACATGTAAACCAGTACCCGCGAATGAAGAAGCCAAGGTTTGGAATCAACTCATCCTTGGCAGCCAGGCCAAAGCTGCAGACTTTAAATTGGGCTTAAAATACCTTGCGACACTTCTTCCACTTGTGAAGGCCCCAGACCAAGCGCCCTACCGCGACGCTATTTCCACCTGTAGAAAAATTGACGACAAGGATTTACAAAGAGAACTCGCCGATCTTCAGTTGAAGCTCGACAAGAATTTTAAACCGTCTTCTAAAAGTGGAACTGCGACGGCTAAGTAATAGACGGGCTGTTATGCTTGCTTGCTTGCTTGCTTGCTTGCTTGCTTGCTTGCTTGCTCGCTCGCCAGCCAGCATAACA
>JAXMMN010000493.1:0-3400 GCA_034366485.1 Bdellovibrionales bacterium | reverse complement strand
CTTGGCTTGAAAAGGAAAAGGCTTCTGCAGACGCCGAATTGTCGAAACTCGAAAGTAGAATCGATAACCTGGTCGCCGAAAACGCCAGTCTTCGACAGGCACTCAATTTGCGCAACTCGAACATTGAGGCCGAGCAACGTGAATTTGAAATCCGATCGCAGAATCGTGAAAAGCAAATCGCGGCACGAGATAAACAAAGCGCGGCACGCGAAAAGCAATCAAGCGTCAGAGAAGCACAGCTTCGCCAGTACGCCAGTGCCGTCACTGAGCAAAAAGCCGAACTCATTCGACAAACGAAAGTTCTGGCCGAAGAAATTCAGATGACCGCTAAGTTCCATCCACTGAAGGACTATCTGCAATTGACAGATTTCGAGCTATCGAAGGCTGAAGTTCAATTGAAGCTCACTCCGACAATTTCAAGCGATCGCCCGAAGCTTGAGGCTTACGTGAAGCAAATGGTCGAGCAACGAGACTTTTTAAGAAAGGTCGTCGACGAGAGCGAGAAGAAGTTTGCCGAGCAAGCGAATGCGATTTTAGAACTTATTCGCAGTCCAAAACTCGCAGCGACACCGCCCCCGCCCCCGCGCTTTTCTCCAAAGGTCGAGGCGAACTCAAACGAAAGTACTGAGGGACTTCTCGTCGATAGTCCCGTCTTACATAACTAACCTCGAGCTGCGTCGTAGATTTTCCGATGAATCAATTGGGGGATCTTGTGAAGTCGACTCTCAAATTTGAAGTCATCCTCATTTCCGGATTGGTGCTTGGCCTCGTTACAGCGCCAGGCTGTGCGCTGTTCAAAACTCACCCCGAAGTCACCGGTCCCGAGAACGCAGGCTTTCATCGGACGGCTTCGACTAGCACTAATCCAGTTCCGCTTCCGGTCGAAATCGTCACTGATATTTCTATGATTGCCTCTGGCTACGGAACTCAACAAGACGGCGCCTGGAAGCCAGTCTATCCCGAGATCAGTGCGGCAAACAATCCTGCGCCACCCAATTCGGGGCCAACTACAAACGGAACGACATCAGCGGACTCTCCAGCGCCGCTAGTGGCAGAAGAAACTGCGGGAACAAGCGTAGAACAAGTTTCCGAGGTACTCCCAGGCACCGTCGCCAATCGACAAAAGCGAAAAGCCGCCTCGTCAGGGAAGTCCGTCGATTACGTGGTTAAACAGGGCGACACACTGATGAAGATCTCGTTTGAAAAGTACGGCAATGTTTATCGATGGCGGGAAATTTACGACTCCAACAGAACGCGAATTCCAAACTTTAACAATCTTACGGCGGGATCCGTTTTGACGATCCAAGGCGTAGAGTATGTGGTTATCACTAAAAACGGCGTTCCCTACCTCATTCGCCGCGGCGACACGCTGGGAAAAATTTCGAAAGACGTCTATGGAGTTCAGGAAAAATGGCGATCTATCTGGAAGAACAATCCAGAGTTGATTCGAAATCCAAATAGAATCTATGCGGGATTTACTCTCTACTACGTTCCGGCACCTGGAAGCACAAAGGTCACGCCGGTTCGACAGGTTTCAAGCGAGCCAAAGAACAGAGTCGCAAAGGCCGCACCACCATCTACACCGGCGACTGCGGCTGTATCAGCACCGCCCGCGCCCACCGCAGAAAACACCGCAAATAACACGGCAGAGCCGATGGTTCCCAACGTTCCCGCTCCGGAAGAGAGTACCTGGGTTCCTTCTGATAGTCGGTAACAGGTTGTTTTCTTTCAATTGATTTGCGAGCCTTAGCTATGGCTCGCGCATTCCTCCGCATTTCACTTGTCGCCTTGATGACCGTTGTTTGGTTTTCGTTTACGGCGAATCAAGCGGCAGCTCAAACAGCGGCGCAGGCGCCTGAAGAGGGCGCGCCTCCGATCACACGCAAAACATCGTGGATCGCCCATCTCTTGCGACGAACGCCAATGAATCTACGACTACAAACACTCGAATTTTCAGAAACCAAAATTCCAGTGCTTCTTATCGCGCGCCCAGGAAGTCTTCGGCCATTGGTCGAGGTGAAAGGCGTCTTTTCTCGCAGCGGATGGACGCTTTTCGCACAAAACAGCCCCGTCTCACAGTCGGCCGGAAAAAATGAATTCAAGTTCTTTGCGTTTCTGAATGGTCGAATCAGTGAAGTTGTTCTGACTGCGAAAGGACCACAGGGTGAGACCGAAGAGGAGCGTGTTTACCTTTTTGCGCCAGAAGCCCAAGAGTTTACCCTCGTCTCGCCGTGGAATTCGGTTGTGATCGGCGCTGGCTTTTCAAGTGTCGATTACACACAAACCGGCTTCGGAAATTATCTTGCTTACACGGGCTCCATATCGGCAAAGTATTCGACCTTCGATGCGCCAACCCAGCTTAGCTATTATGGAAGCCTCGACTTCACTGCCCTGACGCTGGCTTCCCAACCGACGCAAAGCAATCCCCAGTTTATTGAAGCACGATTTGATGCGGCCTGGATGTTCCCTTATTCAGCAAATCAGTCTTGGAAAACTCAAGCGATTGCTGGCGGCATGTATTCAACAATGCTTTCCAACGGAAGTGATATTGGTTTTTCCAATCTCATTGCTCCAGAGCTGGGCCTTAGAACCCGCTACGTACTAAACAACTTCGATGCGCTGATCAGCGATTTTCGTTATGTGTTTCTTGGCACTACCTCTGATTTTTCAGACAGAGGATACCTATTGAACCTCACCTATAGTCGGACACTTCTGAACTCGCATCGCGCCGAGCTTGGACTGACCTACACAAATTATAGCTATCAAGCGAGCGACACCGCGAGGGTCAGTTTTGGCATTCTCAGCCTGATCCTTGGATATAGCATTTAGCAAAGTCCAGCAAATCTAACTGAACCTCTATGACTGTCTCAGTCCGAGACAGAGTGGTTTCAATTTCGTACAGCTAGACCCATTTCGACACGCTATTAAAACCCAACACAAAGATTCCGATAAGAACTTAAGCGTAGAACGTTGTTGAAGGGTTCAGAAATTATGAGATTTTCTCAAACATATTTAGTTGTTAGAAAATCCGTCGTCGTCATGACGTCGCTCTTAACTATTCTTTCGCTTGCGGCGTGTCCAAAAGATGTTTCTCTTCCGACAGACACGGCTTCAACAGGCTCAACGCCTGGTTACGCGGGTTTCACCGGAGCCGTGACTGCTTCAACAGTCGGCCCAACGAAAGTCAAACTGACATGGTCGCCATCGACCGATCCAAAGGTTGTCGCGTACAATATTTACGATGCGACACTTTTCTTCGCGCCACGTTTGATCCGCACTGTCACTGGCGAAGCGGCCGAAGTCACATTGAACGGTCTTACCGCGCAGACTTATTATAAATTCCGTGTTCGTGCTGCCGACAAAGATATGGTTGAAGTTGGCAACACGAATGATCTTCCAG
>JAXMMN010000492.1:0-2270 GCA_034366485.1 Bdellovibrionales bacterium | reverse complement strand
AGCAGTCTGGCAGTACCTGGCATTTGCCTGGGGCTGTTGTCTCAGGAGCCTATCGGAATAGGCAAGATTCCAAGAAAGATTCGTGTTTCACAGGAGCATAAGAGTAACTATTTTTCACAGCAGAATGTGAGTTTCTAGCCGCCGTCGAGCCGGCCTGTGATATGGAGATCGGGCCCAATCAATTTTACGCGTTGGCGCTTAAGTTTCCAGGAGTCTTCCAGCTTTTTGACCCCACATAAATCTGACCATCCAATCGAATATTTTCCACCAATAACCGACGTCGCCATGAACACGTGAAGCCGGTGCGCCAAGGCATTATCAATGAAGGGGCCAACAGTGCCGGCACCACCCTCAACGTAAACGCCTGACAACCCAAACTCACGAAGCCGCTGAAGCATCTGCTTAAGGTCGATGACACCTTCATTGCTTCCCTCGACTTCAAATATTCTGAAGCCGTGATCTTTCGCGCGAGCAACGGCCTTCGCATTTGCAATCCCAGTTTGTACACAAACGAAAACTCGACTTGTCGGTCGAACTTTTGCGACTTCAAACTCTATCAGTCGATCAACAAGTTTGGCCTTGGGGTCAACGACTACGACAGAGTTCGTATGATCAGAAATATCGTCCAAGCGAACATTCAAAGAAGGATTATCTGTTTCGATCGTGCGGCGACCCACGATGATTGCATCGTGCTCCAAGCGAAGCCGATGCCCTTTTTCTCGAGCCTGTTCAGATGTGATCCACTTGCTCGTGCCATCATTCAATGCCACTCGACCATCAAGCGACGACGCGACTTTCACCGTCACAAACGGAAGCGCGCCCGGGCCCTGATTTCGCATCGACCAAAGAAAAATCTCAGAAAGATCTTCGGCCTCATCAATCAGCTCTTGTTTTGTTCCAGCATCCAAAACTTTTCCCGCGAGACCCGGCCATTCATGAATCTCGGAAAGCGAAAGCGACATCACGCCGGCATCTTTTAGAATTTGAGCACCTTTTCCAGCCACTGCCGGATTGGGATCCATGATGGCAAAGGTCACCGTCGCTGGCTTTAGCGGCGCAAGAGCTTTTGCGCAGGAACCCGTTCGACCCTCATGTGCACAGGGCTCTAGTGTCACGTAGATGTGGCAACCCTGAACAGCCTCGCGCTTCCCTTTGATAAGGGCGAAACGCTCAAGCGCTTCGACTTCGGCATGAGCTGCGCCGACTTTTGCGTGCCAGCCACCAGATACAAATTTATGATCCTTGTCGACGATCACACAGCCAACCATCGGGTTCGGAGCAACGAAGCCCGCGCCCTTACGCGCCAAAATCAAAGCCCACTTCATTGCATCTGCAGGAGAAATAAAGTCGCCAATATTAGGTGTCTTCATCGACGGTCTAGGCTCTAGCATAGTGAGTCTAGAATGCGCGCGGTTCTGCGCGCGATCAACGATCTATTTGCTTTTTGTCTGAGTGCAACTATCCATCAGATGATCGGATACCCCTGGACCAAGGCCGCGCGAAACGTGCACCAGGCCATGACCCTTCTGAGCCAAAATTTGATCTGCAACAAAACGATCTCGCTCCTTGAAGCTCTGGACCCCTTGCTCGATCCAAGTTCGATGATCTTCGACCAACTTTTTCACTTCGGGTTTCTTGATTTTCGCAATCAGCGTTTTCAATTCTTCTGAGCGCTCGCTGACTCCGGAAAACAAATCGATCTGATTGATCTCAACAATCTTCTCCATATCACTGGTTCGAATTCCAGAATGCGACACGGACCGCAACAGGAGATCGGCGCGCTCCTGCAACTTTTCTGTATACCCATTAACACGCATTCGGATTGCAAGGTTGTCGAGGGCGACCACACGTGAGGACTTCAGAAGTGCTTGGTTTTTCCAGCGCGCATAGGCGACCGGGCCCATTTGTAATATCAAAAAGGACTTTATGTCCGCTGGTTTCACTTTGTCTTTTTTTAACTGTGTTTCGATTGTCACCGCGGCCTTTGCGACTTCGGCCTCATTTTCAAGCCCTACTTCATCGCCTTCCTTTTCGACGCCCAACCAACTGAGCTTCTTTTGAATGAAGCGATCGCCAATGGCCGTAACAATTTCCTGCAACGAACGGTGATAAAGAACATTTGTATCGAGTGCCTCTTTTACTTCCGCCACCCTTGCCGCTTTGATTTTGTAGGTCGAAAGAAAGTCGATCAACGAGATCGGCTTTTTAGGAAAGTGATTTTGAAAAAACAAGGCGACTTCGTCGCGCTTAGCAGTGCGGAACATCGTCCG
>JAXMMN010000491.1:0-7170 GCA_034366485.1 Bdellovibrionales bacterium | reverse complement strand
AATTTCCGCCCAGCCTCGAGGGTTTTCAATTTTCGGATTGCTGCGAGTTCCTGAAGGCTCTGTAACCCAGGCGACAAGTGCAGGTGGCGAAGTCGCCTTCGTGGAAGCTTTCGGCCCACCATAGAGATCTCGCATCGCGACCGAACGATCGATGCGATCTTCTCTCGCGCTGACTCTGATATGGGCGTCGTTGTTGATCAATTGATCTAGAAGAAAGTACTGGAAGCCAAGCATGAATCCGGAAATAGCAACGAAGGCCATCGAGCCAAAAAGAATTCCGAGCAACGTAAGAACGGTTTGATTTTTTCTAGAGACGAGGTGTCGGATCGCAAGGAAGAACATCGCTACTTCGCTTTAACGACAACTTTGTCGTCAATCGTGATGTCGCCTTCTAGAATTTCGACTCGGTCTGCATTGACGAGTCCGACCTTTATGGCCACGGGCTCACGCTTTCCTGCGCGCACACGAATCACAGAACCTCCCTGGATCGCAGCCACAGGAACAGTTTTGCCAGTCTCTTTTCGATTTACCTCAATTGAAATGTCCGCCGTCATTCCCTCTAAGACCTCGGCCGGAAGAGTCTTTGGTACAAGTAAAACGGTAAACTGTGAATCGCTTGAGTAAACCGCACGAACCTCGGCTTCAAACTCCTTGTCACGGAGTCCGTCAAAACTCATCTTGCCGATTTGTCCGCGCTTCACTCGCATGGCGGCCCTTTGATCAAGTACAACTCGAACTTCGTATTCAGAAGGGTCAATCACTTCGACCACAACATTGCCAGAGAAAACAGATTCACCCACTTTGTAGTTCACTCGTGACACCGTTCCGGAAAATGGCGCACGAATGACTGTGCCCTCTACAAAATGCACCAAGGGATCAAACTGCCGGACGCTCATTCCTTCTCGCACGGGGAGTTTGGAAATACCGCTTGGAACTCCCGCTTTTGCCTGAAACCGTCTAAGTGCCTCTACTTTTCCAATTGCATAAACGGCTTCAGTGATCGGCCCTTCCTGAATGGCCTCAAGCGTTTCCGACTTCGCGGCATTTCGCTGACGTACAACAAAGAATACCGACAGTGCGGCAGCTATTGCGATCAAAACCCAGATCCACGTTCTTTTCATAACTGCAGATTCAAGCGCGACTTAGCGCGTGCACGCAATAGGTACTACGCAGCGTCTTGATCCTGAACTCCCAGAGCTGGCGCCAGCTGGGAATCGGCGTGTGGGAAGCGCATGATAAAGCGAGTTGGTAGCGGATCCTTCGCAAGAAGAAGTTCGCCCCGATGATCCTCCATGATGGAACGTGAGATACTTAGTCCCAAGCCCGTCCCCTTACCGACTTCTTTTGTCGTAAAAAAGGGCTGCATGATGCGAGTTCGGATTTCTTGGGGTATTCCGACCCCATTATCGACCACATGAACTTCGACATGCTCACCCACTCGACGGCCTAAAATTTCAATTCGTGGTCCTTGGACGTTCGCAGATTTTAGAGCGTCGTGGGCGTTGTTGAGAAGATTGAGTAAAACCTGCGACATTTGAACGCTGCGGCCGTGGACCACAAGCTCGCTTGAAAGTGGATGAACAATGACTTCGATTCCGTTATTTTTAAATCGTGTTAAACAAAACTCAAGTGTCTCTGTAACGACCGCATCAATTGATGCAACTTCAAAGGGATCTGCCTTTCCCTCTCGAGCAAAGGTCCTTAGGCCCATAAT
Organism: Bdellovibrionales bacterium; assembly: GCA_034366485.1. Lineage (GTDB taxonomy): Bacteria > Bdellovibrionota > Bdellovibrionia > Bdellovibrionales > JAMPXM01. The sequence continues at coordinate 5,456 of JAXMMN010000491.1, read as the reverse complement.
GATTTTCGCAATTCTATCTGCCACCCGATTGATGCGTTCCGCAGTTTTTTGAACAGCTGCCGTAGACAGTTCGCCGCTTTGGCAGTTGGCCAAAACTTGCTCCGCACTCGCCTTTATAATCGCCAGAGGATTGTTGATCTCGTGAGCAATTCCACTCGCCATCTCACCCAAAGACGCCAGTCGTGCGCTCTCAGTGGCCCGCATTCGACTGCCCTCAAGCTCTCGCGTGCGTTCTTCTACTTTCAGTTCGAGATCGCGATTGAGAGATTCCAAAAAACCATCTTTGATTTCTATTCGCTCGATCATGCGATCGAATTCGATTGCCAAGTTCTCAAGCTCTTGAATCAAGGGTTGATTGCCATGGGGTTCTAAAGGACGCACTCGTAATTTTAAGTTCTCCTCGATCGAAACCCGCCGTACGACGGCAACAAAATCTTGGACACTTTCAACCAGCGCCCGCGACTTCCAACGAGTCAACAAAACCGCGAACACCGTTGCGACCAACAGGCAGAATCCGATCAAGAGCAAAATCTGTAAAAGCTTTGCAACTAAGTGCGTCGTCGAAGTCGCAACGAAAATTTCACCAATCACCTTGCCGTCGCTAGAGCGAATGAACGACCGGAACGCGATCGCTTGAAACGAGTGCAAGATTTCTGCTTTTGCCTCGGGCTCCGTCAGTGTTTCGCTTTCAAAAAATTCGGCTCGCCAATTCTGCTGCTTCCATGGCGCTGGGAGATCAGCCACTGATTGAAAAATCCAGTCCTCGCCGGTTCGCCGAATTCCCGCCAGGCTGCGCTCATCGCCGCTAACCAGAGACTGAACAAGTCGTCCCACGTGCTCGTCATCACCGAATTCCAAAGGAGCAACGGCATTGAATCGTACGATCTGGGCCGCTGATCGAATTCTCATTTCCAAAGTTTCGAGCTCTGATTTCGCCATAAATCCGACCATCAAAGTGGCCGCGAGAATCATTGAGGAAATCAAAGGCCAGCGAATCGTTTGTAGCAAAATGGATTCAAAGGGAACGACCGGTGCTCCCGGCGAACTCAGTGACGTCGAATTTGGATCTTTGCGAGAAAATCTCAAACCTAAAACCTCAACGTGTTTCTAGCTTGTAGCGTGAACACTTTCTTATCGGATTTTTCGACCGTTTTCGTAGGACAAGTGTAACGCCTCGCCGTGATCCTTGCCGTAGGTCGAAATCCAATTTTAGGCTTTAAAACTCGCCATCCAAAAAAGGGAATCCTGATGCCTGATCGCTGCTCAAAACACACTTCCTTAACTTTCTTGAAGCTCTTGTGTCGCCAAACCAAGACCATCGTCCCTTGGATCTTGCTCCTTCAGATTTCGACGGCTCACGCAAATATGCAGGCCGAAAGTCTTGAAGATCTAATGAACACCGAGATCAAAATCGCTTCTCCGATCGCCTCACCCATTCGAAGAGCCCCAGGGGTGATTTCGATTTTTGATCGCCCGGCAATTGAGGCCTCTGGCGCAACGACACTTCAAGAATTTATCGCACTGATCCCTGGGTTTCATATTGCTGCCGATACAGCACAAACCATTGGCCTCGGCTTTCGTGGACTCTGGGGCCATGAAGGAAAGATTCTTGTTCTCGTTGATGGCTTTGAGTACAACGACCTCGCGTACAACACCTTTATCGTCGGCGCTCGATTTCCGCTTAGCATGATCGAAAAGATTGAAGTGGTTCGCGGCCCAGGATCTGTTGTTCACGGAGGAAACGCTGAGCTCGCTGTGATTTCAATCACAACACTGGCTCTTGCCGGCGAACCCGGAATTCGCATGCGCGCCGCTGGCGGAACAATGCCACGTGCTTCCTTTTCACGCGGAACTCTGGCTGTTGGTTCTCGCTCGCCTCGAGTTTTGACCGACACTGGATCTTCAATTGAATCAGGCATTCTCGCCTATGGAATTCATTCGACGGTGTCTGACAAAGAGTACAATTCGTTGGATGGCGAAACTGCAGATCTCAAAGATGCCGCCCTCTTTGCACCTCGCGGAGCGATTGCACATTTACGCTGGCAGTCCTGGAAGACGAAGTTTGCCTATGAGGATCTGGAGACCCGGCAAGTCGCAAACTATGGGACACCGGCAAATCCGCCGGTTAACATTCGCCATCGGCAGTTTCAGATGGGACTTGGGCGAGAATGGAACTTTGAATCAAGTCAGCTGAAGGCCAGCTTTGGCTTCAATGAACAAAGCCCATGGAATTCGACAAACATTGACACTGTGTCGAATGGGTCATTTTACGACAAAATTTTTCGAAGATTGGACGCAGCGCTAGAGGCGTCTTACTCGAATGCCGCACACAGTATTAGCTACGGAGTTAAATATCGCGATGACGTTGGAAAAGTTCTCAGCGATGGCGGACAATCCAGCTATCAATTCTTTGGGAACTCATCGCCTTCTCTTGAACTTCGACAAAATTGGACGACGCTTTACGCCGAGTATGCTCATGTCAGTGACGATTCATCTTTTGTCGTCGGTGCGAGGCACGAAATCCCGTCTCGAGTCGCGACAAGCACTGTCCCCCGCATGGCCTACACCCATACTTTCGACACGACGACCTTCAAGGCCATGGCCTCAGCCGCCTACAGAACTCCTGGGGCCGAAAATTTAAGTCTCAATCAAGACATCAAACCTGAAAAGACGCAAACCTATGAAATTGAACTCAGCGAAACTTTGAGCGCCAATTCGTTGATCAGCTTAAATCTGTTTTCTATTCGGATCTCTGATCCAATCGTCTACACAAATTTGCCCTCAGGAACTGGTACAGCCGACCAATACAGAAACTTTGATCGCACCGGATCGAACGGCGCCGAACTCAGTTTTCAGTGGCATTCTTCCTCGCTGAGAGCCGCAACCAGTCTTGCCTACGCGACAACGGCAGACATGAACAATGTCACTCAGTATGCGGTGACTGGCGACTCGCATCTTCTTGCGTTTCCGACTCTTCGGGCAACTGGCTTCTTGCAGTCAAAGTTGGGACCGTTGAAACTCGGTGGAAATATTTCTTGGGAAAGCGTTCGTCACGGCTGGATTTGGAACTCAAACACAGCCACAGCAGAAGTTCGAGATTTTGATTCAACAGTTCTTCTTGGCCTAAATGCGATCTATCAATTTGAAGATATCCGAGGATTCAGTATTGAGATCGCTGGGACAAACCTGCTCAATCAAGAACGCGCATATATTTTGCCGTTCAAAGGTGAAACTTCCAAGCTCGGGCACATGCCCGGTCCGTCCCGCGAATGGATGTTAGGCGTAGACTATGTCGTGAGCTTCTAATGTTGCTAAAATTATGCTTTCTACTTTTAACTTTTCTAATCACAAGCTCCGGCGCTCGCGCACAAACACCGCGTTCGGAAGAAGAACTGCGTGCAGCTTATGTTTACCAATTTCTTTCGTACATCACTTGGCCGCAAGGAACCGGTCAGGAAATTTTGATTGGAGTGTGGGAAAACGAAGTGATGCTGAAATACTTCGAGAAAGTCATTTCCGATAGAAAAACCCCGGATCGAACGATTCGTGCAATTGCACTTTCGGGTCAGACCGTCCCTCCTGAAACAGATATCGTGTTTGCAGAAAAGCTGCGGCCGGCGGCCTTTGAAGCGCTCACGAAAGCAGTTACTCAACAAAGCCTGTTGATTATCTCACCTCATGAAGCACACTACCGCCGCGGAGCCTCTATCTACCTATTTTCAGAATCGGGAAAGTTGCGTTTCTCGGTCGATCGCAAGCATCTTGAGGCGAAGGACTTTAAAATTAGCTCACAGCTTTTGCGTCTTGCAAAAAAAGTCGACTAGGGCCGCAAATGATGACGCTTTAAGATTTCATTGTCGGCTTGAAGTACCTGAACCGTGATTCGACTAGCAATGATGAGATTGATGCTCGACCACAAAAAGCCCAACGCTCCAACACCTCCCGCAATCAAGCTTAAAGCTCCTAGAAGCTCTAACACTTTCCCCGGAAGCAAGGTCACCGTCGACGCACCCATGAGCGCGAGAAAGCTAGCGATCGCAAAAGCGGCCAACGCAATATAGATCCAGCGCAAAGCACCTAAAAACTGTCGCGCTTGCTTGTGAGAGAGCTCCGCTTGCTCGAGATAAACTGTTCGCAATTCTTTCGAAATTTCTTGTCCATCGAGATGCCCGGTCAGCGTGTTGATTCGATCTAAACAGCGCATCAATCGAGTGCTCGTACTGAGCGTCAATATGCTCGAGGCATTCGTCAGGATTGCAGGCGCAGCGATGATGGTGATAACAGCAAAAGGATTTTGAACAACGGTGTCTAAGGTCATGGGGAACGAGTATCGGGCCCAGCGATTGACCCGACAAGAAATTCCTAAATCGCAAGAGCTCTAGAGCGGAGTCTCTAGCTTTCCATCCGGGAATTTGGCAAAACGCTTCAGGCCCGGGCCATGAACTGGGGCGTCTGACGGCCAAGTCCAACCACCGAACTCAGTCTTGCGGAAGTCCTCGATTGTTTGGGCAATTTCCTCTTTGCTGTTCATGACAAAGGGGCCGTATTGAACAGTCGGCTCGCCGATCGGCTTTGCTTCTAGCAAAAGGAAACAGGCGCCCTGGGCGCCTGCGTCGATTGAGAGCTCAAGCTCCTCGCGGCTACTAATTTCAAAAGCTGTGTGGGCGTTCACTTTCGTTCCCTGAAGAACGGCCGAACTTCCTTCGTAAAAATAAAGCATCCGCGAAGTCGGGCCGACGGCTTTAGGAAATTCAAATTTTCCGCCAGGCTTTATTTTAATGATTAACACGCGTACTTCATTGTCTGGGTTCGCTGCCCAGCTATCTGGTGGCGGGCTGAGGGCCTTTGTTCCAGAAAAACTTCCTGCAATGACATCTACCTCTACTCGGTTGTTGTCGAGCTGAAGGCGCGGCAACTTTTCGCTCCAAAACATTGTGAAGTGAGGCGGCACCATTTTACTTTTTCGGGGAAGATTGAGCCAAATCTGAAAGAGCTCAACTGTATTTTCCTGATCTTGTTTTAGCAGAGGAAACATCTCGGAGTGCTGAACGCCAGCGCCAGCCGTCATCCATTGCACGTCACCCTCGCCGTAGCGCCCAGCGGCCCCTAGAGAATCCGCATGATCTACATAGCCACGTCGAACAATCGTGATCGTTTCAAAACCTCGGTGCGGATGAACCGGAAAGCCAGGTACGACTTCACCGTGGTACATTCGGAATCCATCTTTTTCGACAAAGTCTTGACCAATCTGACGTCCCTTTAAATGTTTTCGTTCGGGACCGAAATCGGATTCTCCCTTCGGATAGCGATCTAAGTGATGGACACAAAACAAAAAAGGTTCACGTGTCGGCCATTGAAAATCAATTGAGTACTCGCGAAGAATCATATTGTAGGTTCGCTTTCTATTTTTTCCGAATCACTTTCGACTCGCTCTGCAAGCTCGAGAATCGCAGAGG
>JAXMMN010000490.1:0-2399 GCA_034366485.1 Bdellovibrionales bacterium | reverse complement strand
GGTTCAATTTTCACGTCCGTCGGCTCTTCGACGACGAGTTTAAATCGGTCAGCGTAGGCTTTGTAGGGTTCTACCAAATCGAGATCGACAACGACCGTCGCCGACTTTGGGTCGTTGGCTGAGATTTCCAGCCGTGCCTTTGCCGTCATTGGATTCTCAGACACTTTCTCGTCGCCGCTGGCCAAAGCCATGGGGGTAGAAAAAGCAGTCGAGAAGGCGATGGCGCCGAATGCCAAAAGGAGAGCGCCACTTATTTTTTTGAAACCAGAATGAAATACGTCGTTTGTCATGATGACCTCACTCGAGACCTTTCGGCAGGGTTTCAATAATACCTAAATATAACACGTATCAAGGTGAATCAATGCTGCGAAAATCTATAGGTAAGTCCTGTCACAGAGTTTGACAGTTTTATTTCCTATTAAGATCAAGCAATTGCGCGAGATCTGTAACCAGTTTTTGAAATTCTAATTTAGCAAAGTTTCGTCGGCTTTTCGTTGGCAATAGCTCTGTGAAACCCATTTGTACAAAGTGATCAAGCCGGTACGGCCCGAGTACTTCTCCCCATGCTTGGCTGCCGTTTGGGACGAAACCATCACTTGGAGAGAAGGAGCGATCTTTCGTCGCAAAACTCTTTGCCAAAGCAGTGAACGATGTTCCATGGAGGTGGGGGTAGAGCGTCCAAAAGTAGGGCGAAACATCCGCCGCTGGCACTGAGCAAAGCAAACTGATTTCAGGTGTTTCAGGTTGAATTGGATGAGCCAAATTAAATTTTTCTAAGGCTCGAGGAGAATAGGCTTTGAATGTCGAAGATTTATTCTCGACGTGATAGTCCATCTTCGAGAGTGCCGATGTTAGGTGTGGAAAAAGACGGGGAAATGTCTGCGCCAAATGCTCGGTCAAATCGGCTGCGATTGTTCCGCGGTGGGGCGTACCCCAAGTGACGATTTTCTTGATCGAAGCATTCAGAACCTGAGGTCGTTCACGAAGCTTTTTGGCAAAAGCGCGAGCAACGAGACCACCGATCGAATTTCCGATAAGCGAGATTTCCTTTCCCCGAATTTCAGGGGCGTTTTTTTGAAGCCACGAGATCGCCCATTCCGCCTGCGATTCAGGAGTTCCATCGCCAACCTTTTCGACGGAAATAAAATGGACGCCTTGTTCCCGCATTGCCGGAGCGAGATAGCGATCCATGCGCCCCATTGTGACTGGACCGAGATGGAGAAGGTCATCGCCAAACGTGTTCAAGCCATGAAAGAAGACAGCCATTGGTCTAGCTTGATCTTGGTCGGTCACAGGTTTTCCCTCAATTCCTAGTACAAATTTGCTTCCAAAAAACTTGTTAGTCGATGCCGAAGTCGATGCTGAATCCTCAACAATGCTTATCAAGACGGAGGTCCTAAAAACTGGTCGAGCCGTCAATCAACCTCTCTGGCTTGCCGAAGAGACGAGTGAGGTGAAGTCATGGGTGTAGTGGGAGCAATCGTAGTAATGGTGTGCGTCTTCGGGGGCTATATGCTCCACGGTGGACACTTGCACGTCCTTTGGCAGCCGACCGAGCTCATTATCATCGGTGGCGCTGCAATGGGCGGATTCATCATTGGTAACCCAATCCCAATTATCAAAATGGGTGTTAAAAAAGGACTTCATGGCTGGATCGGAAAAACTCCGTCGAAGGCCGACTACCTCGAGCTCCTACAACTGCTTTTCCAACTGTTTCAAATCTTCCGTAAAGACGGTCCGCAAGCGGTTGAACGGCACATTGAAGAACCAGAAAAATCAGAAATTTTTAAGCAGTATCCGTCATTCCTCAAAAACCACCACGCCGTCGATTTTCTTTGCGATACGATGAAGATCACTTTATCGGCCGATCTTTCTCAGTATGACGTTGATGATTTGTTAACCGGTGACATCAAGGCCGCGCATGTTGAAGAACACATGGCCTCACATGGGATTAACCAAATCGCGGAAGCGCTTCCGGGTCTCGGGATCGTTGCCGCCGTTCTTGGGGTTGTTCACACGATGGGTCTTCTTGATCAAGGTACTGAAGTTATCGGTAAGTCGATCGGTGCCGCCCTTGTCGGAACGTTCCTTGGGGTTTTGGCCTGTTACGGTTTCGTCGGGCCAACGGTCACAAAGATGAACAACGACATCGAAGCGGAAGGCCGCTATCTCGAAGTTATCAAAGCTGCTTTGATCGCCCTTCAGCGCGGTTCACCGCCGCTCGTGTGTGTCGAGTTCGCGCGCCGTACGATTTTGCCAATTGATCGTCCAACATTCTCGGAAGTAGACGCTGCGGCCAAAGGAGCAAAGAAGGCCGCCTAATCGGTAGCTTTAACTTTGAGTGAACGCGTATGGCAGATAAGAAAGCGACAATCGTCATTAAAAAGATCACCGTGGTT
>JAXMMN010000489.1:0-4830 GCA_034366485.1 Bdellovibrionales bacterium | reverse complement strand
AGGAACGCTGCGATCAGAATGGTAAAGAACCGTTAGTCCATTCGGTAAAACCTCTTTTTCGACGGCAAATTCAATCGAAAGTTTAGGCGGGCTTGGCTTCGCTGGTTTAACGGCCGCGGTTTGTGCGCTGGCTGTAAAACTAAAGCCGATCGACAACGCGACCATTGAGGTGAATGCGAAGAGCTGCTTGGTGCTTGGACGATGTTCGTGTTTTTGTTTTTTCATCCCCTTCATTTTGCGATGCAAATGAAGAGTGGGTCAATCCGACCGGTCGACTTCTAGATGCTTACTGAACTAGAAATTCACCGAAATAGACGTCTTTAACAACACCCTCGTCGAGGGATCGGTTCAAGGTAACGGCAATTTGATCCTTCAAAAAAAGTTTACCTTGAATGGTTTCGATTTCGTCGTAGGTTTTCGAATTTAGAATTCGAACTATCGAGTCGCGCGCGGCTGGACTGTTGCGAACGACTTCTTCAAACCCGTCCTTATCTAGCATTTCAAGCGTAAGGGTCACGCGTACGATTCGGCGCGGCTGTCCCTCTAAGTTCACAGTGAACGTTGGCATCGTGTACAAAACAGAATCTCGAACACCTTCTGTTTCCCGATCGATTTTCAATTGCTCGATCGCCGCTGGTTCACGAACTGCCGGCGGAACCCAGCCCAAAGTCGCCTGATAAGTCAAAAAAGTTCCACCGCCGAGCACGGCCAAGTTGAGAGCTGCGAAAAGCGGAAGCGCAAGTTTGGCGAGCTTCGACGGGCCAGCACTTACAGTTGCTGCGGCATCTTGATTCTTGCCACCTTGATTCTTCTCACCGGCCATACGCCACTCCCTTTTTAGATTCCGAATCGACAGTCGTTGAAATGCTCACGACTCGACCAATGACCCTCACCTCTTCCAATCGGACCAAAGCCTTTCAGGCTGAAGTCCAGGAAAGCTCACTGCTCGAATTCTTGAATGACCAGAATCAAAATGAGACACTATCGAGGAATGATTGAATCAAAACGCCTCAAAGGAATCATGGCCATCACTGCCACTCTGCTGTTGGGATCGCTCTCGCCCAATCGAGCAAAGTGCCAAACAAGTGACCAAGCCGATATTTGGCCGGCGGGCTCGGTTCCTGCCAGCGTCATCGCCATTCCTAAAAATAGCGACTACTACCGCCCCTATGTTTTTGTCGTCGATAAGTCGGCCAGGTCTTTGGAAATTTGGAAGTTCGACGACGCAAAGGACGGGCGACGTAAACTAGTTAAATCCGAATCCCATCCTGCTGACCTTGGAAAAAATCTTGGACCCAAAGTCGCCGAAGGAGATCACAAAACTCCGGAAGGAATCTATTTTCTTCTTGATCGCCTTGATGGTGCGGCAATTGATTTTAAACAATACGGCAGCCGCGCTTATACGACCAACTATCCAAACTATTTCGACGCTCTTGACGGAAAAACTGGAAGCGGAATTTGGCTTCACGCCGTACCTGATGATGTTCCACTGACTCGTGGGAGTCGCGGGTGCGTCGTCGTCCGCAACAGCGTCATCGGTACACTTGATCCGTATATTCAGCTTGGAAAAACCCCAATTGTGATATCTGACAAAATTGAGCCGCGGACAGCCGACGAGATGGAAGCGGAGCAAACAAGACTCACGACTTGGCTCAATCGATGGACGACCGCGTGGTCAGGAAAATCCATAGATCAATACATGGCGTTTTACGATCAAGACTTCAAATCGCTTGGGCTAGATAAAAATGGTTGGCGACAATACAAGGACAGACTCAACAAGCAGTACCGAAAAATTTCCGTTCAAATCTCTCAACCGCTTGCAATCGAACATCGCGGCCGCGCCATCGTTCGATTTGTCCAAAACTATTCCAGCGATCAGTTGAGCGATTTAGGTGAAAAGACTTTGCACTTAATCAAACGCGACGGAGATTGGAAAATCCTCAACGAAGAATGGCGTGCGGATCAATCAGAAGCGGCAAGGGCTGCGGTCGGAGCAGCCGTCATTGCCGGATCACAGCCAGAATCAAACAAGCTCTAGTTTAAATTTTCGTTTTCAAGTTCAACGCGGATCACGTTGTCAGCAAGATCTGGCAATGCATCGAGATGCTTCTTGAGCTCTTCTTTTGTTAATCGCTTTCGGCTGACGTTGAGGTCGATCAATCGCTTGTCATATTTCAGACGATCGATTTCAGCTGCCAATGATTTCGAAGCACCCGTGTGATTGCTGACGATTTTTCCAGATGTCGACATTGCGATCTCCTCGATCTAATTCCAGTACTTGGGTCCATTTGGGTCCGCCGGATCATCTCCGTCCGAACGCTTCTCGTTATCTACCACGAGCTTAAGGCCCCGTCCACGCTTGGTCGACTTATTGCGCCAACGCCGCTGCTGAAGCCAGGTGTAACCCTTTAAAAATGCATAGCCCGAGGCAATACCACCCAAGTGCGCCAAATTAGCCTCGCCAGATCCACCTACACCGCTATTGAGTAGCGTCGCAACTTCGACCGCTCCCAAGATCACGACAAACCATTTGGCTCGCATCGGAAAGACCATCATGAAATACACGATGCGCTCTCCAAACAGAACCCCGTAAGCGAGCATCAACCCAAAAACTGCGCCTGAGGCGCCCACAACAGGCGTCGTCCAGCCGGTGAAAGTCTGCGTGATATAGCCATAAAGCGCCATCACCACGACATAGAGAAGCCCTGCTCCAGCGCCCGAGAAAAGATAGAACGCCAAGAAGAGTTTCGAGCCCCAACGACTTTCAAGCTCGGATCCCAGCCACCACAAAAGCAGCATATTGAACAAGATGTGGAAGATGTTGGTGGAATGAAGAAACTGATAGGTGAACATCTGCCAGACATAGAATTTTTCAATGACTGACAATGGAACAAGGCCAAGCCCATAAGTAATTTGCGGTTGATCCAAGATGTACTGCTCGACGATTACTTGCAGCAAAAGCCAAACGACAACACAAATGCCAATCAGCCACTTCACTACCGGAGTGATCGGCACCATCGCATTCCATTGCACAGACCCTTGGCCTCGATTACCCACTTAAACCACCTCGCCGGTTGCCGGCTCCGAGAGTTCTAAGAGTACCCCGCCCGTCGAGGTGGGGTGAACAAAAACCACTCGGCACCCATGCGCTCCTGGCCTAGGCTTTTCATTGATCAACTTGATACCGGCCTGGACCAAACGACTTGCAACATGATCAATGCCCTTAACTCTCAGACAAACATGATGAATTCCAGGACCGCGCTTATCGATGAATTTTTTAATAGGACTTTCGTCCGAGGTCGCCTCTAACAATTCAATCGACGCGCCATTGTCGAGATGCAAAAAACCAACGCGCACTTTCTCCGATGGAACTTCCTCCACCGGCATCGACGTAAAGCCCAAGGCTTTGTAGAACAAGAATCCCTCATCGAGACTCCGGACCGCAACACCGAGGTGATCGAGCTTGAAGCCGACTTCTTTTAAAATTTCTCCTGCTTGACCGAAACTCACGATCTCACTCCCTGCGCTTCTAGCAAAGGTACCAATCGCGCGTAGGTTTGCTCAAGCGTTTCAATGACCACTTTAGTTTCCGCAATCAACGGATAAAAATTCGCGTCTCCGGCCCAGCGCGGAAGCACGTGCCAGTGCAAATGCTCCGGAATCCCTGCACCGGCCACAGCGCCCAAGTTGAGCCCCATGTTAAATCCGCCAGGTCTATACACTTCACCTAGAGCCTGGACCGCCACCTTGAGGAGCTTTTGAATGTCGCGAGACTCTTCAGCCGTCAAATCGGTAAAATCGCCGCAATGGCGTTTAGGCAAAACTAAAATGTGCCCACTGTTATAGGGGTACTTGTTCAACATCATCACCGCTTCTCCATGCACACAAAGAACCAAGGACTCAGCTTTCACACCAAGATCAAAAGCATGGCAGAACACACATCCCTCGGACCTAATCAATCGACGAACATAGTCTTTGCGCTCAGGCCGGAACATCACGTTTCTCGTGACTGGCCATTTTGGCGGCGACGCTTTCGATTTTTTCGTCTTCTTTAGGATTTTTTTAGGCACAGCCGTTTACCCCTCATTCGCGAGCATGGCTTCGCGATCGATCAAACAATCCTCTTTGGACTTATAGACTAGGTACATAAATCGGCCATCTAAGGATTCACAGCGGAGTGCCTTGATGTCCGATCCCGAAACGTAGACTTCACAAGCTTTCATTAGCTTAGGAGCCGGCATCACAACGGAAGGACACTGCTCAATGAGATGCGGAGTTGTCGCCTCGTGCGGCACGCGGAAATAGTACGAAGCTACTGGTGCTTTCTTCGATTTTTTAGAGTTGGCCGTACCAGCGTCAGCCTCCGCCACTACACCAAGAAAACCGACTGCTCCCAAACCTAAACCGACGACGAACCCGACAAGTTTCAGCATATGGACATCATCAAATAAAAAACCCGAGGGGACAACCCTCGGGTTCATAGTCCGGCGTCGTGTTACGACGAAGCCGAAAAAACTACTCTTCGTCTTTTTTAACGTCGTTCACTCCGGCAACTGTTGCTCCCTTAAGAGCATCACCGAAGAGATCGCCAAGCGACGTTTTCGATGTCGACGTGAGTTTCTTCACGTAATCATCGACGTCCGCTTTTTGTTCACGAAGTTTTACGAGCTTCGCTGAAAGACCGATCTTGCGCGCATCGCGGTCGATCGAGATGATTTCAGCTTTGATCGTGTCACCTGGTTTGCAGAATTCTTCAACTTTGTTGATTCGCTCTGTCGAGAGTTCTGAAATGTGGATCAGACCTTCAATGTCAGCTTCGAGTTCAACGAA
>JAXMMN010000488.1:0-1239 GCA_034366485.1 Bdellovibrionales bacterium | reverse complement strand
GAAAAAAAGTGGTACATCGTGAACGTATCCACTGGAAGCGAAGCGACTGCAAAAGCTTCGATCGAAAAGCGAATCCAGCAGCAGAAGATGGAAGAGCAGTTTGGTCAGATCCTGATTCCGGCTGAAAACGTAGTCGAGCTCGTTAAGGGTCAAAAAACCACGAAATCTAGGAAGTTTTTTCCTGGTTACATGTTCGTTGAGATGCTTCTGAGCGAAAAAACTTGGCATCTGGTCAAAGGATCGTCAAAAGTGACCGGCTTCGTAGGCGGACAAAAACCGACGGCTGTGCCACCAGATCAAGTGCTTCGCGTGACGCAGCAAATGGAAACGGGTGCTCAAAAGCCACGTCCTAAGTTTAAGTTTTCGGTCGGCGAAAATGTCACTGTTGTTGATGGTCCCTTTACCAACTTCAATGGAACGGTTGAGGACATCAACGAAGAAAAAGGGAAGGTCAAAGTTTCGGTCAGCATCTTCGGACGCGCGACCCCTGTTGAGCTTGATTTTATTCAAGTTCAAAAAGTTTGATCGAGTTGATTTTAAAATAAGATTTTTAAGGCGCATTTCGCGTTTTGAAGAAACAGAACCAATCCCGTAACAGGGATTCCCCCGCGAAGGAGTGGGTACTATGGCTAAAAAAGTCACTGCAATGATTAAGTTGCAGATTCCGGCAGGGAAGGCGAATCCAGCGCCTCCCGTGGGACCGGCGCTCGGCCAGCATGGGGTAAACATCATGGAGTTCTGTAAACAGTTTAACGCCCGAACTCAGGGCAAAGGTGACACGATTATTCCTGTCATCATTACTGTTTACCAGGACCGATCGTTTACCTTCATCACCAAGACGCCGCCCGTGTCGATTCTGCTAAAACAGGCAATCAAGCTCCAGTCAGGATCTAAGATGCCGCAGAAAGATAAGGTCGGTAAGGTGAACATGAAGCAAGTTCGCGAAATCGCGACACTGAAGCTTCCCGATCTCAACTGCTCGACCGTCGAGTCGGCGATGAACCAGGTTGTTGGCACTGCCAAGAGCAGGGGTCTCGAAATTCAGGAGTAGAGCATGGCAAAACGTGGAAAGCGCTACAACGGCGCAAAAACAAAACTTCAGTCTCAACAAAAAGACGCTCAAGCAAAACTTTCGATCGAACAAGGCATCAAGCTTGCGGTTGAAACTGCGACTGCGAAGTTCGATGAATCCATCGACGTAGCAATTCGCTTGGGCATCGATCCAAAGCAATCTGATCA
>JAXMMN010000487.1:0-5436 GCA_034366485.1 Bdellovibrionales bacterium | reverse complement strand
TCTCTGCGGCGTTCACGAAGCGAAACACTCAAAGCAAAACCTCTCGCCTTTCGAGGCTAATCTCTTCGGACCGGCCGAATGACAATTTCAGTCGGTTCGTTGGAACGGCTGATTGCCGTTTCGCTGATAGATTCCGAGATTCTTAGCGAAGGGTTCGAATTGTCAAAAGACCAGTTATCGTCCTCGTCGTCTTCAGCCGTCGGCGGAGGTGGAAGCGCGGCCATCTGATCGCCCGACAAAGGCGTTTTCCCGCCTAAAGCGACAGCACCTTCGTCACTGAAATCCGCGGTCGTTTTCATAAGGCTCACGGCAGAGGCGGAAGTCATTGCGTCAGAAGGCTCTACACTTGCTCCCGCTACACTTTCAACAGACAAACTCGCAGCCAATGCCGCTTCCGTTGCAGCTTGGCGATCGTTGGCCGCCTTTGTTTCAAACGCTTCGCGGTCCTTTCGAGACACCGGCCAGCGACAAATCAAAGAGGTGCCTTCACCTGGCGAGCTTGCAATTTCAGCCGTGCCGCCCTGACTTTGCATCATCGACTTCACGGTCGACAAACCGAGTCCGCGAGAATCCGGGTGATCGAATTCTCGAAAAAAGGGCTCGAAAGCCTGGGCTCTTGTATCGCGATTCATACCGACACCATTGTCAGAGACCGTCAACATCACCGACTCGCCACCGTCTTCAAGTTTCACTGTGATCACTTTTGAAGACCGACCAGAAAGCGCACGCCTCGCGTTTTCAACGATTTCCGTTAAGGCGTTTCGAACAGACTCTTCGCGGCCACTCACATGTGGAACTTGGTCAAGCTTCAAGCTTAGCTTGATTCCGTCTTCGTCGAGTTTCGCCTTTCGACCATCCATTGCAGATTGCACGACGGAGCGAAGTTCTACTTTTTCATTTTCACCCGGCGGAGTAACGCTTGAAAGCGTCGCCAAGTGGTCAATCAGTTCTTTTGCACGTCGAAGATCTCGATCCACCGAACTCACATGTTCGGAAATTTCGACCATGAGTTCGGGGTTAGGTGTGTCACCAGCTTTGGATTTAAGAAGTTGAACATGAGCCATCGCAGCGAGCAGCGGTTCGCGCATCGTTTTTTCAAGGCCTTCCACGAGCTTTTGCGTGTAGGCACTTTTTTCTTGTTGAACGGCAATCGAGTGACGGCGCTTTTCTTCGCCTGCATCGCTCGTCGCATTGGCACCACCAAAAGACTTTTGTTTTGTCAGGTCTTCTGGCATTTCCAAAACTTCGAGGCGACCTCCGTAAGCCGGTGCCCGAAGAGCGTCGGGCCTGCCAAACGTGTCGCCCGTGATCCCTCGAATATAGTCACCAGGTGGAACCATGTCGTCATTTCCACCTCGAGGCGAAGGCGAGGTCACCCGAGGGATTAACTGGCCGCCCCATGCGAAAACCAAAATGAGCCCAACAACGATAGCTAAAACTCCTGTCGTGATTGCCGTTTTGCCGAAGCTTTGTCCCGCGGCTCCCGAAATATTGTCGGCCGTCGCCATCACTACGTAGAGATTCGATCGATCGACTTGCTCAAAGGCCGAGAAAATCTTTGCGCCGCCGGCTGTCTGATAGCGGGTGGCACCAGCCGAGGAACGCGCAGAAAAAACCTCTTTCACAGAAGGGTCGTCCTTTAGGAGAGCGCCGATCATCACCTTGTTAGAATGTGTCGCCGCATAACCTCGACTGTCGATCACAAACGCAGTTGACGACGATCCGATGAAATCTTCCGTTGCCGAGAGAAGAGGATTTCTTCCAAAAAAACCGACGACGACCGCACGTCCTCCAGTTCCGACTTGTACAGACTGATAGTCGGTTCCCTCAGGCAATGCAGATGTTGTCGGCGTGCTACCTGCCGCAGCCGCTTGCGTTTCGACACTTACCGCCATCGACCAGACAGGTCGCCCACTTGCATCCGACAAGCGCTGCCAATGGAGGTCTCCTTCACGAATTCGGTCAAACGGAATACTTCGCAAAAGCGAAAGCTCTTGATCTTGACTGATCATCACTTTGTCGTTCTGAAGTTCTGTGTAGAGCGGACCTTTTTCAATCCAGCTGAGGGACCATTGGCCACCGGCTGAGGGCACTAACATCGCCACCATCGCGAAGTCGCCAAAGAAACGAACGCGCCCGGGGCCTTGAACGGCGCGGGATCCAGCAAACTGAATCAGCCGAGTGCGGTCTTGCGCTAGGCGCTGCTGTACGACTCGACGAAGGGGGGCTACCTGTTTTGCATTCGCGTCTGCCAAGAGCTCAACACGATCTCGGCTTAAGGAATCCCGTGTTTTAAACACGATCCCGCCGACAGCAATCGCAACCGAAACAGCGACAATGAGCGCAGCGACCACCAGTGGTTCTTTTGGGAGTCGGCTGGAGACTGATTTCGAATTAACAGGTTCTGCCATGAATGATTTAACTCCCGAGAATGATTCTCCTTTTGAAAGTCTAGTTTCATACCTGGTCCCCTGCAAGACGAGCGTCGAGTTGAAGGAAATTGGACCACCAGTTCAGGACCTCCGTCGAGGAGAGTGACAGGGCCAAACTGCTCGCGCTAGAACATTTGGTCATGAGTGCTACATCGAACCACCGCAATGAAGTTTGTGATTTTCTCGTGATCGGCTCGGGCCTAGCGGGTCTCGCCTTCGCATTGAAAGTCGCTCCATTTGGCAAAGTGGTTGTGATTTCAAAATCTCAAGCTCCTGCGACCAACACCTCGATGGCGCAAGGTGGAATCGCCGCCGTCATGGGAGACGATGATAGTTTCGAGTCGCATATTCGCGACACATTGGTTGCCGGCGCCGGTCTTTGCAAAGAGTCAGCGGTGCGATTGGTCGTAGAATCTGCACCTTCCGTGATTCGCGAACTCCTCGGTTGGGGCGTGAAATTCGACGTCACCGGGCCTGAGGGAAAAATCGACCTCACGCGCGAAGGGGGGCACAGTCACCGTCGGATTTTGCACGTGCAAGATCACACTGGCCAAGACATTCATGAAAGTCTTCTGGCCATCGTTCGGAAAAATCCAAATATTGAAATTTATGAAGATCACTTCGCTGTCGATCTTATCAAAAGCGACGGTAAAGTTTCTGGCGCACATATTTTTGATCGATCAACGTGGAAGAGCCTCGACATTTTTTCGCGCTTTACGATGCTCGCTGCTGGTGGCGCAGGCAAAACCTACCTCTACACGTCCAATTGGTCAGGAGCGACCGGCGACGGAATCGCAATGGCCTGGAGAGCTGGCGCTCGCGTGGCTAATCTCGAATTCATGCAGTTTCATCCGACCTGCCTCTACCATCCGAATGCACGAAATTTTCTGATCACAGAAGCCATTCGCGGAGAGGGCGGCGAACTGGTTGACCAAGCTGGCGAAGCGTTCGCCAAGCGCTACCATGAATTGGGTTCCCTCGCGCCGCGCGACATCGTGGCTCGTTCGATCGATGCCGAAATGAAAAAAACCGGCGCGGAGTGCATGTATCTCGACATTTCCCATCGACCTGCCGAATACCTTCGCGAACGTTTTCCGGTGATCTACAAACGATGTTTGGAATTCGGGATCGACTTGACGAAACAGCCAATCCCAATCGTCCCGGCGGCTCACTATCTGTGCGGCGGTGTGCTGACCGACGAAAATGGCAGAACAGATCTCGAAGGACTTTATGCAGCCGGTGAAACGGCTTGCACGGGCCTTCACGGCGCCAATCGTCTAGCTTCGAACTCACTGCTTGAATGTCTTGTATTCGCCGATCGCGCAGCCACGGATGTCATTCAAAAGCTGCCTAGTACTTCTGCGCCCAGTATGACATCTACGGCGAGTGCCTGGAGCCTCGTCCATGAGTCCTCAAAAGATCGCAATCAAGACGAAGAACAGGTCGCTATCACTCATATGTGGGATGAGATTCGACGACTCATGTGGAACTACGTCGGAATCGTTCGCTCGGATCGTCGACTGAAAGCCGCACAGGCTCGACTGAAAGTAATTTTGGATGAGATCGCTCGAGATCACCGCGAGAAACTTCACCCTGATGCGATCGAGCTTCGAAACATCGCGACTGTTGCAGATCTAACGGTTCGATGTGCGCAAATGAGAAAAGAATCCCGCGGCATTCACTGGAACACAGACTACCCTGATTTGCTTCCTGGGACTCCTCGTGACTCGATCTTGGAGCCTACGATCACGCCTCCGATCACCTAGAGACTCCGTGTAATTTTCCCTCGCGGAAGAGACGGAAATTGTCGCCGGAACAGCAGATAATAGCCTCGTTGAGATCGTAGACGCGGCCCCGGACTTGCTCTACCAATCGTCGCTATCTTCAAACTTGCCCATAGACATCGGCCCGGAGCTTTCACTATGCGCATCGCGCTGATCGCCACACTTCTACTTCCTTCGTTCGCGGCAGCCTCGAATCCCTTTCTTAACGGTGCACCCTACCGCGCCTGCCCCAGCCATCACGTTATGAAAATAGCGGACGGTCACCAAGCCGCCATGATTCCCGAGCTCGCAAAGAATTCTGCACGCCGCCTTCTCTTGTTTGAACAGATCGTGCTTCCCAATCGTCAGGATGAAGAAACCACGCGCAAAGTAGTTGCCTTTGGGAATCGACGTGTTCCGGAGGTCCTCCAAAAAATAAAGGCCTTGGGACTAGTTAAAGAAATTAAAAAAGTCGCCGCCCTTTATGACGTCGATCCAGCGCAGGTTCTTGCACCGATTGTCGTCGAAATGTCGTTCAATGGGTTTATCGACCGAGCTCTTCAGGACGGATTAGTCGCGTTAAAGAAGTCCGAACTCGATCGTAAATCGGCTCAACTTAAAAATCTTCTAAAAGATCGCGACGTGCAAAAGTGCATGGCCGCAGACATCGAAAACTACTGGAAATGGAAGTGCGTCGACTTTTTTAACTCGGCCTACAATGGCGCGCACCTCGGCACCGCGCTTTCGGGAATCGGCACCTACGGGATTGCTCAGTTTAATCCCGTACTGGTTTGGTCCTACAACGACGTCGTCGCCGCAAGAACTGGCCAGAAGAAGTTGGAGTTTGGCGATTTTGAAAGTGCCTTAAAAATAGTTTTGTCGCCCACGGAAACCCTGCACTATATCGCCGCCTCGGTCGCTCGCGCGATTAAGATCTATCGAGAGGTCGCGTGTTTTGAGATCGGCGCACACTTGGGCCTCACATCGACAATCTACAATCTTGGAGACGATTATCAGCGCGCCTACGTGGCTAAAAACCGATACGAAATAATGAAAATCGGACCAACCGAAAACTACTTCGGCTGGTTTGCGACGGAGTTCGAGACCGAAATCCGTCGAGCGCTAAAAAACCCTTAACGTCTATAAGTTTTGGCGCAACAAACTTGGAATTGATGACTTCACCAAGCGATTGATCGGCAAAACGCTCGCGACAATCGTCGCCAATGCCGGCAAAACAAGTG